>NZ_JBQQBW010000064.1:0-41059 GCF_052245415.1 Streptomyces sp. 8N706
TAAGCCTTTCAGCGCCGATGGTACTGCAGGGGGGACCCTGTGGGAGAGTAGGACGCCGCCGAACAATTGTTGGCCGCAGTCCCCTGGATCGTGAGATCCCGGGGACTGCGGCATTTCTGCGTTCAGGACCCTGTGGTTCCTTCACGATCTCACCCATGACCGTGGTCTTCCCATTCAAGGTCAAAGCCTTTGGCTTTCTCGAAGCCGGTCAGGCACTGCGGGCCAGATCCGCTGCCGTCACCTCACCCAGCAGCGGGAGACCCCGCACCAGCCGTTCGACTTCGGCGACCGCGTAGGCACCCAGACGGCTTACCTCGCTGCCCTGGGCACCGGCGATATGCGGAGTGACCAGGACGTTGCGCAGCGAAAGCAGGGGGTGCTCTGCCGGCAGAGGCTCGGGGTCGGTGACATCGAGGTACGCGGCGAGCCGACCGGTGGCGCATTCGTGGGTCAGCGCCTGGGTGTCGACAAGCGAACCGCGGGCGGTGTTGATGACCGTACCGCCGTCGGGGAGCAGCGCCAGCCGCTCGGCGTTGAGCAGGTGCCGGGTCTCGGGGAGTTCGGGGGCGTGGATGCTGACGATGCTGCTGTGGCGGCAGAGCGCGTCCACCGGAACGAGTTCCGCGCCGAGCTCCTGGGCCTCCGCCACGCTGACGTACGGGTCGGCGAGCAGGATGCGATAGCCCGCGCCGTGAGCGGCCAGGCGGGCGATGACACGCCGCCCGATCCGGGATGCGCCGATGATGCCGACCGTGCGGCCGTCGGCCCCTTCCCGCTCCGCCACGGTCGGCCAACCCATCGCGTACCGGGCCGCGGTCGGAAGCGCCTGCTTGGCGGCGAAGGCAATCGCGGCGCAGGTGAAGTCGGCGACGGGCCCGGCGTTGGCGTCGGCGGCGGAGGAGACCACGATGCCGCGTTCCCACACCTCGGGGGAGAGAAGATGTTTGACCGAGCCGGCCGCGTGCACGACAGCGCGCAGCCGCGGCGCCTGGTCGAGGGCGGACGCGTCAAGGCGCGGGCAGCCCCACCCGGTGATGAGGATGTCGGTATCCGCGAGCGCTTCTCTGCCGTACGCGGCGGGGGGCTCCGCAGCGATCAGGTCCGGAGCGAGCTCGACGACCGCGGCCAGCCGGTGGCGCATGTCGGAGGTCAGGGCCGCCCTCACGGTGTCGGCCCCCATGGAGATCACTGCGATGGGACGGCGGTCGGCCACGGAGTCCACCCGGCTTCTCGGACAAGTGGTGGGGAGGCTAGAACCGGCCGCCCTCGCGGTCAACCACCGTCGTCGCGGCGTCGTACGTCACGTAGGGCACGACCGGAGTCTTCCCCGGTGGAAGCCGGGCGCCTGGGCCCGCGACGGCGATGGCGGCCTCGGCTGTCCCGGGGGCTGCGCGGCGCTGCCTCGTGCGAGCATCAAGGCATGGGCTATGCGATCCGTACGGTGTGCGTCGAGGACTGGGCCGAGCTGAAGGAGCTGCGGCTCGCCGCGCTGCGCGACCCGGTGGCCCGTGTGGCCTTCGTCGATACGTACGAGAAGGGCGCAGCACAGGCCGATGACTTCTGGCGCGGGCGTGCCACCCCCATCGCCGAAGGCGGTCTCGCGACAAGTGTGATCGCGGCGGATGACGCCGGCCACTGGGTCGCGATGCTGGCCCTGCTCGACGAGACGGGCCGGTCGGCGCCGCCCGACGGTGCGCTCGGCGGCCTCGGCAAAGACGGGGTCGCGCCACCGCAGATACATCTCGTGAGCGTCTACGTACGCCCGGAGCACCGGGGCACGGGCGTCGCCGAACAGCTTTTCCGGGCGGCCATCGAATGGACCTGGGAGCACACCAAGGCCGAGCGCATCCGGCTCTGGGTCCACTGCGACAACCCGCGGGCCCAGGCCTTCTACGACCGGCTCGGCTTCACCCTGACCGGTGAGACCATGCCTTTCCCGCCCGTCCCGGAGGAGTTGGAGTACGAGATGGTGCTGCCGAGGCCCTGAGGAGCTTCGACGTGCCTCGAAAGGCCGGTGCGTGGAGGGGTTCCGCCTGCGTGCGGAGGTGCTTCGGCGGCTTCGTACGGATGACCGCGGATGACTGAGGACGGCCGAAAGCCTCAGGTGACCAGATTCCGGTGCGGCCAGCGTGCCCGAGCCTGCTCCTCGGAGCGGAGCAGTGCCAGCGTCGGAATCCCCTGTGCCGCGCCCCCGGCGAGGAGTTCCGGGAGCTGCGGGAGTGGTGCCACGGCGGCCACGTCGTCGAGGATCAGAGAGAGTGGTGGGTCGAGCCGGCCGGCGGATGACCGTTCGGCCATGCGGCGGCCGTGCTCGACCACGCTTGAGACGAGTGCGGTCAGCAGCGGCATCGCACCCGGGTGGGTCCGCGGATCCTCGATCGCTTCGCCCACCACGTACAGCGTTCCCCCTTCGGCGACGAATGACTCCAGTGCGAGCGAATCGGCGCGCTTGGGATTACAGGCGTCCCTGATGTGGATCGAGGAGAGGGCGGAGAGCGCACGGGCCGTCAGCTGCTGGGCCACCTCGCGGCGTTGGGGATGCCCGGTGAGGGTGCTCTCCAGCTCGCCGGCGGAACCGGACGCGGCCTTGGAACTCGTACGGAGGATCCGCACGGGCTCGTGTGCGGCGCTGCCGGACGCCCAGCGGTGCACCTCCCGGAACGGCCGCCCGTCCACAGCCGCCGCGTGCAGCCAGCAGCGAAGCAGGGTCGCCGCCGCCTCCGCCATGGCCGAGTCGAGTGCGTGAACCGGCCGTACGGGTGCGAGCAGTGCGGTCGCGCGTGCGGCGGCGATGTCACGGGACTCACAGCCGGCGGTGGGGGACCAGCGGAGCCGGGCGGGGGTGTCCAGGAGATGACTGGGGTCGTAGAGATGTGTGGGGCCGAGCTTGGCGCGGGCGCCCTTGGTCTCGGTCCACAGGGCGGGTTCGGACGTGGTGACGAGGACGGGCCCGTCGGCGGCGAGGATCGCCTGCACTGCGAGGGCGGTGTGGTGATCGTCGCGGGGACCGGTGAAGTGGAGGCCCGAGGCATGACGTTGACCGGGCAGTACCGCTGGTACGGCGGCTGTCGGTGGTACGTCGAGGGCTGCCGGTACATCGACTGTCCGTGGTTCGCCTGCTGCCTGCGGTACGTCGGCGGCAGGCGGTGCGTCGGCGGCAGGTGGTCCGCCCGCGGGAGGGGATGTGTCCCCCGCCCGCGGCCGTGCCGGTGCCCCGTACGCCGCGATGGCGGGTGCGTCGCCGACGGTACCCGGTGGCGGTCCCGCGGCCGGGACCGGTGTCGTTCCAGGGCCGCCCGTGGTTCTCTCGCCAGGGATGCCGAAGCCGTTCCTCGGCATTCTCGCCGCAGGGTCGCCCTTCGGGCTGTGGACGCCCGTGGTGGCTCCCGTAGCGGGAAGGGCCGCGTCGGTTGCTGGCGCGGCCGTCCCTGTGGCTCCAGGCCCGGCAACCCCCATGCCTCCGGGCTTGGCAGCTCCCGTACCGGCGGTGGGTCCGGCTCCAAGTCGAGCAGTCGCCGCGTCCGCCGCCTGTACCGGCCCGGCCTCGATCGGCCCGGCCTGTACCGGCCCGGTCTGTACCGGTCCGGCCCCGGCGTGCCCCGGGGTCATCGGTCCCGCCTCGAGTGGCCTCGCCTCGGTGGCGGTGGCCCGCGGCCCCATCGCGCTGTCACCAGGGCCTGGTGTCCGCGCGGCATCATGCGTGAGGCGAGCGGCCCGGCGGAGGGCACGCCACCGCGTCACCACACCGATCACGAACACCGACAGCACGAACAGCACCATCAGCTCGCTGATGAGTACGCCCCAGAACAGCCCGTACCCCGACAGCCCGTCCGCCGGGGCCTCCGGCCATGCGGCCGCCAGGTCATGGGGGTTCGCCACCAGATGGCGCATGGCCAGCGGGGTGTGCGTGAAGGAGATGCCTTTCGGCCACGTACCCCGGGCGAAGAGGGCCGACAGTCCCGTTGCCGTCCACACCAACAGCGTCAGCCCCAGCAGAAAGCCCAGGGCCCCGACGAGCAAACCGTCAGGAATGCCGCGCTCCTGCCGGTGCCCCTCCCTGGCGTCCCTGCCTCTCGCCGCGGACGTCACGTCAGGCCACCGTCGACTCGTCCGCGAGCCGCTGTTCCATCGCCTTGGCCGCGCGCTCCTCCGCCTCCGCTTCGGCTGCTCGCTCCACGGCCAGCGCTTCATCGCTCATCGAGGATTCCGTCATCGCGCGGTCGGTGTAGACCAGAGGCCGCTCCGCCTCCGTCACCAGGTGCTTCACGACCTGGACGTTGCCGTTCACATCCCACACCGCGATGCCGGGGGTGAGCGTCGGGATGATCTCCACGGCCCAGCGGGGCAGCCCGAGCACCCGCCCCGTGGCCCGTGCCTCGTCAGCCTTCTGGGCGTAGATCGTCCGTGTCGACGCCATCTTCAGGATCGCGGCCGCCTCCCGCGCCGCCGCGCCGTCGACCACATCGGAGAGATGGTGGACGACGGCGACGAATGACAGGCCGAGGCGGCGGCCGAACTTCAGCAGCCGCTGAAACAGTTGGGCCACGAAGGGCGAGTTGATGATGTGCCAGGCCTCTTCGACCAGGAAGATCCGTTTCTTGCGGTCGGGGCGGATCCAGGTGTGCTCCAGCCACACGCCCACGATCGCCATGAGAATCGGCATCGCGATCGAGTTGCGGTCGATGTGCGAGAGGTCGAAGACGATCAGCGGCGCGTCGAGATCGATCCCTACCGTCGTCGGCCCGTCGAACATGCCCCGCAGGTCACCGTCGACCAGCCGGTCCAGCACCAGGGCGACATCCAGGCCCCAGGCTCGTACGTCCTCCACGGCGACGTTCATCGCCTCGGCCGACTCCGGCTCCGGGTGGCGTAGCTGCTCGACGATGTCGGTCAGCACCGGCTGTCGGTCCGTGATGGTCTCGTTGACGTACGCGTGGGCGACCTTCAGCGCGAAGCCGGACCGCTCGTCGAGCCCGTGCCCCAGCGCGACCTCGATGATCGTACGGAGCAGGGCCAGCTGCCCCGTCGTGGTGATCGACGGGTCGAGCGGATTGAGCCGGATTCCGCCGTCGAGGGCGGCCATCGGGTCGAGCCGGATGGGCGTGATCCCCAGCTCCTCGGCGATGAGGTTCCACTCACCGACTCCGTCCTCGCCCTGGGCGTCCAGCACCACCACCTGCCGGTCGCGGAAGCGCAGCTGCCGCAGGACGTATGTCTTCTCCAGGGCCGACTTGCCGTTGCCGGACTCGCCGAGCACCAGCCAGTGCGGGGCGGGCAGCTGCTGCCCGTAGAGCTGGAAGGGGTCGTAGATGTAGCCCTTGCCCGAGTACACCTCGCGACCGATGATCACGCCGGAGTCGCCGAGACCGGGGGCGGCTGTGGGCAGGTAGACGGCCTGCGCCTGGCCCGTGGACGTACGGACCGGCAGCCGAGTCGTCTCCACCTTCCCGAAGAGGAAGCTGGTGAACGCCTCGGTCACGGCGGTCAGCGGATCGAGCACGGCGGAGCCCCTATCGTCGGATGCCGGTCGCGAAGGGCAGCGTGTTCACAAAGGCCCGGTGGTGTTCGCGGTCGCACCACTCCAGCTTGAGGTAGGACTTGCCCGCCGAGGCGCGGATCGTCCGCTTGTCCCGGGCCAGAGCCTCCGGGTTGCGGGACGAGACGGTGATGTACCCGACCAGGTTCACGCCTGCCGCGCCGCTGGCCAGGTCCTCACCGCGCTGGTCCAGCCGACCGTGCGCTGCGATGTCCCGCGGGTCCACGGTCCGGTTCATCTTCGCCGCACGCGAGGCCTCAGCCTCGTCGTTCGTCTTCTCCGTCAGCATCCGCTCGATGGCAATTTCGGTCGGTTCCAGATCCATGCAGACCGCGACCGTACGGATCACATCGGGGGTGTGGACGAGCAGTGGCGCCAGGAAGTTGACCCCGACGGGGGTCATCGGCCACTCCTTGACCCATGCCGTGGCGTGGCACCAGGGCGCGCGGGTGGTCGACTCGCGCGTCTTCGCCTGGAGGTACGTCGGCTCCATCGCGTCCAGCTCGGCCGGCCAGGCGTTCCGCTGTGTCATCGCTTGGATGTGGTCGATCGGGTGGTCCGGGTCGTACATCGAGTGCACGAGTGAGGACAGCCGCGACTGCCCGAGCGGCTGGCGGACCCGGATGTCGGCCTCCGTGAGCCGGGCGCAGATGTCGGTCAGCTCGCGCGCCATGACCACGGCCAGGCCCGCGTCCTTGTCGAGCCTGCCGCGCCCCTGCCGGGTGGCCCGGGCCATTGCGTGCGCCTCGGCGGCCAGCTCGCGTGTGTAGTGCATACAGGCGACCAGATAGGCCCGGTGCTGCTCGGAGGAGGTGGACACCATCGACTGCAGTTGGTCGTACGAGTCCTGGAGCCACGCGGGGGCCTTGGTGTCACCACGACGCTCCACGTCCTTCGCGTGCGCGTCCGGGTCCGCGGGGAGGGTACGGGCCAGCATCTGCAAGCGCGTCACAAAGCCGTCTCCGTTGGCGACATGCTTCAGCAGGGTCCCGAACCGGTCGACCAGCGCCTCCTGGTCCTCGCTGTCCCGGAGCCCGACGCCCGGTCCCTCGATCTCGATCGCGGCGGTGACGGTGCGGCGGTCCGCGTGCAGCAGCACCGCGATCTCATCGGGACCGAAAGGGGCGGCAAGCCAGCTGATCCGCCCGATACCGGGCGGCGGCCCGACCTCGACCTCCCGCCCGTCCAGCCGGGTACCGGCCTCGGCGGCGCCCGAGCGGTAAGCCGTGCCCCGGCGTAGGGACCGCTTGTACGAGCGGTTGATTTCAAACCATTTGTAGAAGGTGCGCTGCTTGTACGGCACGTAGACGGCGGCCAGCGCCAGCGCCGGAAAGCCCGTCAGTGTGGCGATGCGCAGCGACAGGACGGGGACGAGCAGTCCGCACATCATGCCGAGGAACGCGCCCGCGATGATCAGTGCGATCTCGCCGGTCTCCCGGTTCTTGCCGATGATCGCATTCGGCCGGGCCCGGCCGATGAGATACGTACGGCGGGGCGCGATCGGCTGGGACTGGGTCGTCAACGCCGCTCACCTCCAGTGGAATTGCTGCTGTTACCGGCGTCGCGGTCGTGCGTACGGGGCCCGGGGGCGGACGCGCCGCTTCCGTTACCGCCGTTGGTCCTGAAGGGGGAGGAACTGCCGCGGGAGCTGTGCGCGGCCACCCCGCCGGACACGCCGCTGGGCTGGGCGGGCAAGGACGACCGGGACGAGCCGTCGTCCCCGCCTCCGCCGCCGCGGCTGCTGTGGGTCTTGATGCCCTGCTTGACGAGCGCGGCGGGGGAGGAGATGACGGCGGCGGCCTGACTGCCGTCCGTGGCGGCCTTGCGGTTGCTGCGGGCGCCCGCGATCTCGTCGCCGAATCCGGGGACGAAGCGGTAGATCATGGCGCTGGCGAAGATCGCCAGCAGGACGATCGCTAGACCGGAGACGACAGCGGAGAAGGCGTCCGGGCCGTCCTCGGAGGCGGAGAGAGCCCCGGCGAGGCCGAGCACGATGATGATGACCGGCTTGACGAGGATCACCGCGATCATGATCCCGGCCCAGCGGCGTACATGGCCCCACATGTTCTTGTCGACCAGGCCCGCGTAGACGGCGGTCCCGAGCAGAGCCCCGGCGTAGAGCAGTGCGGCCCGGATGACCAGCTCGAGCCAGAGCACACCGGCGGCCAGAACGGACACGAGGCTGACGACGATCAGCATGATCGGGCCGCCGCCGATGTCATCGCCCTTCTGCAGGGCATCGGCGAACGAACCGAAGAAGGTCTCGGTCTGTGAGGACGTACCGGCGGCGATGATTTCGGTGACGCCGTCGGTGGCGGAGACGATCGTGTAGAGGATCAGCGGCGTGAAGGCGGAGGCCAGGACAGTCAGCCAGAGGAACCCCACGGCTTCGGTGATCGCTTCGGTGAGCGGAACGCCCCGGATCGCGCGCTTGGCCACGGCGAGCAGCCAGAGGAGCAGGGTGAGGATGGTGGAGGCGGCGAAGACGACGGCGTACTGGCGGAGGAAGGCGTCGTTGGTGAAGTCGACGTCGGTGGTCTCATTGACCGCCTTGGACAGCTTTCCAATGATCCAGGAGGCGGCGTCGGCACAGCCCTTGGCGAGGGAGGAGAGGGGGTCTAGCGGATTGTCTTTCAGGGGATCCCCACCGCCGCCACCGACCTCGCTGGGGTCCTGGTCGCCGCGTTCGCAGTACTCCTTGGCGGGGCCACGAATGAGATCGCAGGGGTCGTTGCTCGGCGAGGGGCTCGGCGATGGTGCGGCGAAGGCACGTGCCGACACGACAACGGCTGCCATTTGGATGCCTGTCACGGCACCCGCGAGTGTGAGGGCGCGGCGGTGACGACTAGCGGGCATAGGTAAACCCTCCGAACCCCTGGACGGCATCGGCCATGTCTTCGGCCGACGAGGCGGCTTGGTCCCGGCCGACCGGGGTCGGCCCGTCCTTCTGCTGGAAGTCGGTGATCTTCCAGTCGTCGCCGACCCACTTCATCTGGAACGTATTCGTGTACCAGCTTTCGGCGACCGGGTTTTTGGAGCCCTCACCGGCCAACCCGAACAGTGTCGAGTACCAGACCGACACTCTGGCGCTGTCGCCCTTCAACTGCTCCAACTTGGTGCCCACGGGGTTGGTCCGGGATACGAAGGTCATCCCGTCCGGAGCATTGCCGTTGGCGTTGAGCCCGATGCCCTTGAGGAAGTCCTTGCCCGAGTACACGTCGTCGAGGTCGTCCTGGCGAGCGGCTGCCACATCAGGTGCGTAGACCGCGCTCACGATCTGGCGACGAGTGTCCGCTCTGAACATCCCGTCGCCTCCCAGCGCCACCGCGTAGTTCGCCGCCGCGCTCTGCGCGCCCTGTTCCGTCTTCGGGAAGCCTGATGCGATCCCGCCGTCCGAGCCCGGGACCGGTTTCTCGCCGGTCGGGGCCGTCGGCTGCGACTGCGGGCCTCTGCCGGACGAGCCCGCGTCGGAGGAGTCCCCGCCGCCGCCCCGGTTCGCGAAGGCGATGGCCGCGATCAGCAGCACCACCACACCCACGACCGTGACCATGCCCTTCGACGGCCGGGTGCCGACTCGAGCGCGCCGTCCGGCAGCGTACGCTCCGCCGTCCGGCAAGCGAGTACGAGTCTGACGGCCGCCCGGTGCCAAGCTCGTGCCCGCCCTCTCTCGCTCGTCGTAATCATCGCCGCCGATGGTCATGCCGCGCGTGCCCCCTGCCCTTTCGCTGCTCAACCAGCGCCAGTCGTCCGTGCATTGTCTCCTCACACGACGTTAGCGGTGCAGCCCCCCGTGCGGGGAACCTGTGGACAGGCAGCTTGCAATTTGAGACGTCCCCTCCAGCAGCCGGTGGCGACGTGGGCGTTCAGGCCGGGCACCACGCCGCGGAGGGCTTCGTTGCTCTCGGGGCCAGCTGAGGCTTCATGGCGCGGATGTGCCAGGTCGCCCTGCTGCGAGTCCGACCGTACACAGGCTCGCTAGGTGAAGGCCGCGATGGCCGGAGGCGTCGCGCCGGTCCCGCCGGCTCGGCTCACCACCGGTGGTGTTTGATCAACGCTCGCCGCCGAAGTCCAGGTCTCCGGCCTTGATGTGGCCGAGCAGGGCCCGTACGGCCGGGAGAGGAGTCGTGAGTATCGCGGTGGGCTCGTCGCTTTCCCGTAGGTGGAGAGCGCCGGTGGGCCCGGTGGCGAGCTCTACGCAGTTGGTGTTGCCGTCGCCGCTGCTGAAGGAGGACTTTTGCCAGTTCAGACCGATCACAGATACCCCTCACAGGATGTACAGCAGATGCTGCAACAGGCTAAGCGAATCTCGTTGTGAGGCGTACTTGCGTTCGGATTCCGAGGCAAGGGGCGGCAGTGCAAGTGCCACGAGCCGGTCGAAGATCTCGTTGTACCGGGTGAGGTCGGCCACGTCGCTGAGGAAGACCGAACCTGCGTCGTGTTCCAAGTAGACCGTGTTGAGCGTGGGGTCGTCACCTCCGAACACGACGAAGGGTCCGCCTACGGCCGGGAGAGGCCCGGCCGCCCGGAACGGAACGATCTGGATGGTGACATGTGGCAGCCGTGACACCTCGATGAGGTGGGTGATCTGACGGCGCAGGACCTCCGTATCGACGAAGTTCATCCGGAGAGCGGCCTCGTGGATGATCGCGTGGTACTTGGGCGCGGGATCGTGAGTCAAGATCTCCTGTCGTTTGAGCCGGAACTCGTAGAAGCGCTGCACCGCCTTGGTGTCCTGATTGACCGCTTCGATGAGTGCTCTCGCGTACTCGGGTGTCTGGAGCAGGCCTGGGAGGTGTACGACCTCGAAGCCACTGAACGAAGTGGACATCGACTCCAACTCGGCAAGGTCACGCGCGCGAACGTCGACATCACCGATGAACTCACGCCACCAGCCGCGCCTGTTGGTCTCGTTCATGGCAACAAGTGCTTCGACATAGGTTTCAGACTTGCATCCGTATGAGTGGGCGAGCGTGCGTAGCTTTGCTTCGGGAATGGCGGTCCGACCGCCCTCGATGTGACTGAGGTGAGGCCCGCCCAGGGCGACGAGAGCACCGGCCTCAACTGCTGACATTCCGCTGGCCGTGCGGAGTTTACGCAACTCGTATCCCAAACGGCGCTGTCGCTGCGTTGGGTTGGTTCGAAGTCCCATGGAGCTCTCCTAGCAGCGGAGTCCGTCTCGTGGTGTGGATGCCTGGGCCTGTCACCCGATGGAACGAAGAGCCCACAGAAGGTATCAGGATGCAACTCTGTGTGCCGTACCTTCTCACTCGTAGCGCCCGGACCGGATCAATCGGAAGTGCACCACGCCCGCCCTCGCTTGGAGGCGGGTTGCGGCATCGCCACCGCAGCGGGTCCGGTCCGTTGAGGTCCGTCATCGCGCCACCGACGCCCCCGCGCGAGTGAGCGGTACCCCCGACACCTCGGAGGCCCCATGTTCCACACGCCTGTTCCCAACTTCTCGCTCACCTTTCCACCTGATCCCGCATGGGTCCGTATGTGCCGGGAGACCGTTCGTACGTCGACACTCACCGTCAAACAGCCCTCGCTCACCGAACTCGCTGTCCTCCTCACCTCCGAAGGCGTCACCAACGCCATCAACGCCTGTGCCACGTACGGCTGCCCGCATCCCATCAGCCTCTACGGCGAATGGCTGGCGACAGGTCCTCTCCGCATTCACGTCAGAGATGCCGCCCCCGGCGTACCGGCGGTGCAGAGCGTCGCCACCTGTTCCGAACACGGCCGCGGGATGTGCCTCATCGCAGAGTTCGCGGATCGCTACGGCATCTGTCTGGACGGGCCGGGTCCTGGCAAGTCCCTCTGGTTCCAGCTCGAGGAGGGCGTCCAGTGACACCGTGGATCCGGCGGAAGCGAAGCGTCGTACGGCCCGTACGGCTGGGGCCCGGACCGTTACGCGCCGCCGCCGAAGTCCTCACGAAAGCCACGGGCCTGAGCGTGGAGGTGGTCCTGCCAGGAGCCGTTCCTCCCCGGTGCGGCAAGCACGTGGGGAGCGTACGGACGCTCGCAGCCGCGATCGGAGCGCGGCTGCCCGTGGGACTGATCGCAGCCGAGGGAGCCTCCGTGCAGATGCCGGGCGAAGTCGGAGCGGGAGCCGAAACCGGAGCTGGCGGCGGAGGTGGGACAGGCGGCTGGGCGGCCAGGGGCGCGGACAGGGCCAGGGAGAAGGTCAGGGCGGAGGCCAAGGGAAAGGACAGGAGTGGCGTTTTCGACAACTATGTGACCCCTGATCTCACCGTCTGCGCGCTCGGGTTCCTCGATTCGGACGAGATGCTGATTCATCCGGACGATGTTGAACTCGTTGCCGAGGTGGTCCCCAGCACCGCCGGGCAGCAGGAAGTCATCGACAGATTGGGCCGGTACGCCGCCTGCCGTGTGCGCGCGCTGCTCTTGGTCGACCCTGGTGAGGGCGTATGGGCCTTGTACACGGAGCCTGGAGGGACCGCGTATCACCGGACCGTGCATGGTGAGTACGGTGAGGAGATCCCGCTCCCCGGCCCCCTCGGTTTCCCCGTCGCGACCCGCCGGCTCCCGCGGTACCGCTGCGATAGCGGTACGGCCGCGACGGAGGCATCCCCCGGTGACTGATCCACCGAGGGGGCGGGCGTGAGCACCGCGGCCTTCTTCGCGCTCAGCCCTCAGTCCTCGGTGGCGCGGCGCCCTCGACGAAGTGGTCGAACTCGTCGTTCCGGACACCCAGAACGAACGCCCGCCACTTGGCCGCCGTCGTCGTCACGACGGTGTCCGGATCGTCGGAGTACCGGATGTGGATGAGATCACCCTCACCTGCCGCGACCTCGATGCAGTGCTCCTCGGAGCTGTCCGAGGCCCGGATCCACTCGAGGCCGTTCCTCTCGCTCACGACCTCGCTCACGGTCACCTCGCCCATGGGCACCTCACTTGGGCACATGGCTCATGCTCACCTCGCTCATGGGCACATGGCTCATGGACTCACCTAGGGCGTGTTTCGAAAGTAGCGCCGTCCGCCCGAAGGGCGGGGGTCGCGGCGGCTGGTGCGTGCGATCGCAAGGCGGAGGGTCGTCCTCGTACTGGGCGTACTCGGACGAGCCCGACAACGCAGCGAGCGTGCGTGCCAGAAACACGCCCTAGGGCCGTAGCGCCGAGCGGCGGCGCGGCGCTCGCGGACCCGCATGCGCCGCCGCAGCTCACCACCAGGGACGCGGATGCCGGCAGGCAGGCTAGACGGCCATGCCGTACACGATGGTGAACAGCGTGCCGAGCGATCCGATGATGAAGACACCTGTGAGGCCCGCGACGATCAGGCCCTTCCCCTGCTCGGCGCTGAAGGTGTCGCGCAGAGCCGTGGCGCCGATGCGCTGCTTGGCCGCGCCCCAGATCGCGATGCCGAGGCAGAGCAGGATCGCCACTGCCATCACGACCTCGATCATGACGCGGGCCTCGTTGCCCAGGCTTCCGAACGGCCCCCAGTCCGGGGCGATGCCGCCGATGATGGTGGTGATGTCGCCCTTTTCGGCTGCCAGGAACATGTGGAACTCACCGCCCCTCAATGGGTAGTTGTACGACGCCCTGCCGCATGGCGCGGGCCGGCCCCTATCTTCGCCGACAATGCCGCCAACGCATGACGACTTGGAGGCCAATTTTGGCGGATCCCGTGCGTGTCTCCGGTCACGGTCCCGGGAAGGGGCCCGGCGGGAGCGGTGCTGGGGCGTACCGTCCCTGTATGTATCACGGGGGATGACATGCAGCAATGTGGTTGACGGAGCATCCGCTGAGGGCCTGGTCCGTACCTTCGTCGCATTCCTGGGCCGAGGGTGCCAGCGCGGCATACCGAGCGCGTCATTGATCACACGTCAGCTCTTCGCCGTACATCCCGGTCCCCTGCTGTGACACAGTCGGATCCCGTGGAAGCCTTACGCCTTCAGGAGTCCGCCGCTCCCCTCGGGCACGCCCACCGCCCTGGCCTTGCTCGGCCGGGTGGTGTGGGGGTGGTCCATCCGGCCAGGCCCTCGGGCGGGGGCCACACGACACTGGGGCAGCGCAAGGTTTCGGCCAGGCCCAGGCCAAGGCCCGAGCCCGAGCGCCCACCAGCGGCCGGTCGTGGCTCCACCGAAGGCAGGCGAACGGACGGCGGCGCAAAAACAGGCAGTGAACCAGGCCCGGATGGGGGAGGGTTGGGGAGTGCGGAAATTCTGGGTGGCCGGTGCGCTCGGGGTCGGGCTGTGTCTCTGTTTCCTCGGGCTCCTCGTGATCGGTACGTACACGGTGGCGTCGCATCTCGCCGGAGGTGCGGGGAGGTCG
This sequence comes from Streptomyces sp. 8N706, assembly GCF_052245415.1. NCBI lineage: Bacteria > Bacillati > Actinomycetota > Actinomycetes > Kitasatosporales > Streptomycetaceae > Streptomyces > Streptomyces sp. 8N706. The sequence goes on from NZ_JBQQBW010000064.1 coordinate 13,832, forward strand.
GCCGGTCTGGCGAAGGGGTCCGTGCCCGCCGCGTACCAGCCGCTCGTGCAGAAGTGGGGCAATCTCTGCCCGGCCATCAGTCCGGCGCTGCTGGCGGCGCAGCTGTACCAGGAAAGCGGCTGGAATCCGAGTGCGAAGAGCCCCGCCGCCGCACAGGGCATCGCGCAGTTCATCCCGGGGACGTGGGCGACGCACGGTATCGACGGGGACCGGGACGGGGACCGGGACGTCTGGGACCCGAAGGACGCCATTCCGTCCGCGGCGTCGTACGACTGCGAGTTGGCGCGGTACGTCAAGGATGTGCCGGGCGATCCGACCGCCAACATGCTGGCGTCCTACAACGCCGGGGCGTATCGCGTCATCCGGGCGGGCGGGGTGCCGCAGATCAGCGAGACGCAGAACTACGTCAAGATCATCACGACCCTCGCCAAGAGCTTCGAGGCGCCGGTCGCCAAGGTGCCGGCGTCGCGCCAGGCGGCAGGGGCGATCTACTACGCGCAGAAGAAGCTGGGCACGCCGTACCTCTGGGGCGGGACGGGGACATCGGAGCAGGGCGGGCGCTTCGACTGCTCCGGGCTGACCAAGGCGGCGTACGCGTCGGTCGGCATCGAGCTGCCGCGCGTGGCGAACGACCAGTACAACGCCGGGTCGCACCCCGCCCGGGACGAGCTGCTGCCGGGCGATCTGGTCTTCTTCTCGGACGACCTCTCCGACTCGAGGGCGATCCGGCACGTGGGGATCTATGTCGGCGGCGGCTACATGATCGACGCCCCGTACACCGGAGCCGTGATCCGTTTCGACAAGATCGATACACCGGACTATTTCGGGGCGACCCGGGTCACCGAGGATGGCGCAAAGGCACTGCCCTCGGCCGGTGCTGCGTAAAGCTGTCCACCGAGGCAGGGAGGGCTCCGGGGCGGAGTCCGGGGGGAGCTCTCGTCAAGAACTCGTCCGGAACTCGTCTGCGACTCAGCGTGAAGTCGCCCCCTGAGCTGCGACGATGGATCACCCTTGGATAACGTCCTGGTGATCTTTCGGTGGAGAGCGGCACGCAGGTACGGGAACCTGACGTTCCCTTGACTGGGGACGCAGAACCTCAGGAGACCGCGAGGATTCTCAGCAGTTTCGTACGAGCACGGACGTTTCGTACGAGCACAGACGTTTCGTACGAGCACAGACAAGGGGCCGCGCCAGATGGCTGGAGTCGAATCGACCGGGTCGAACCCCGACGTCACCCTGCTCTACGACATCAACGGACTGGCTGTGGACGCGCCCGGCTGGTTCGACCGGGTCATGGAGTGGACCGGTGAGTACGGGATCATGGCGGCGATGCTGTCGCTGGTGGCCTGGTGCTGGTGGAGTGTCAGAAGGCGCCCCGAGGCACCGACCGCTGTGGCCGCTCTCGTCTGGGCGCCGCTCGCCGCGGGTATCGCGCTGCTCATCAACATCCCGATCCGCGGGTTCGTCGAGCGACCGAGACCCTTCCGCGACCACAGGGGTCTGGAAGTCCTGGTCGGTGGGAAGACCGACTTCTCCTTCGTCAGCGATCACGCGACGATGGCGATGGCCATCGGGGCCGGGCTCTTCGTCGCCGACCGGAAGTTCGGGCTGGCGGGCATCGGGCTCGCGCTCCTGGAAGGCTTCTGCCGCGTCTACATGGGTGTGCACTACCCGACGGATGTCGTCGGCGGCTTCGCGCTCGGTACGGCGGTCGTGCTGCTGCTCGCCCCGGCGGCCATGGCCCTGCTCACCCCGCTGACGCGGACGGTGGCGGACTCACCGCGCCTCGGGCCCCTGGTCCGGAGCCCGGCGGCTCCACGGGCCGTGGAGGCCGGGGGGCCCGCCCCGGTGGTCGAGCCGGGGACCGAGGCCGAGGGCGGGGCCGGGGCCGGGCCGGGGGCCGAGGACGGTCCCGGGACGGCGCCAGAGCCCCGCGATGCGGACGGCGACAAGGGCCTCGCGGCCTGAGCGGCCGGCCGGGCACACGGCTGAAGGGCCCTGATGAGCGCCCTTATGAGCACGGGTCGAGCATCGGTCGAGCACCGGTTCTGCACTGGCTGAACGACCGGCTGAGCTGTCCGGAGCCACGCAGGCCGAACCTGCCGCCCCCGTACGCGGAGGCCGCAGGAGCTTCCCTGCGCGGTCGCCCAGCTCACAGAGCCTGGGGGAAGTCGAAGAGCCGGTCCGGGTCGTACTTCTTCTTCAGCTGCGTCAGCCGGTCCGCCGCGGAGCCGTAGTACGCCCGGCGCCAGTCCCTGAGCTTGGCGTCCGTGTAGTTCTGGTACGCCGCGCCCGAGGCGTGCCGCCGCATCGCCTGGTGCAGACCGTCCAGCCAGGCCGACTGCCGGGACCCGCTGCCGCCCGCGGGGTAGGCGGCCACGTACTGGGCGAGAACGCGCGAGCGGCGGTGCACGAACGCCGTCGCCCCGGGAGCGACCCGGTTGACCGCCCCGCCGAGCGCGGTGAGTTGGATGCTGCCCGAGCCGCGTCCGCCGACCCTGCTGTAGCGCTCGGTCCGGTCGATCAGGACCCGGATGCCCTCTGCGCTGAGCGAGCGGTCGTAGAAATCCGAGCGCGCGAGGTACGTCTCGCGCTTGAGCACGCCGCCCGGACGGCGGCCCGGTGTGGTGCCCGGCAGATGGCACTGGTCGGTGGTGTACGTCGAGCAGCCCGCGTAGCCGGTCATCGCCTCCTGGTAGCCGCGGCGGCGCAGCGACACCGAGGACGCCGGGGCGCCGACGCGGTCGGCGAGCCGGTCCACGGCGTTCTTGAGCCCGCTGTACGTACCGAGGGAGAAGATGGAGACGGTCACCCGCGGGGTGCCGCCCGCGGCGGCGCTGAGGTGCGCGGCGGACCAGATCTCGTCGTCCTGGGCCGGCCCCCATTCCTGCCAGGCGCGGATGACCGCTGCCGCCTTGGCCCAGGGCCAGTTGAGGTGGGCACTGGCCGCCTCCGGCGTCCGGTGCGTACGGAAACGGAGTTCCGTGACGACGCCGAAGTTGCCGTTGCCCGCGCCGCGCAGGGCCCAGAAGAGGTCGGAGTGGTGCTCCTTGTCGCACCGCAGCGTCCGGCCGTCGGCGGTGACGAGCGTGGCACCGACGAGACTGTCGCAGGTCAGGCCGTAGGCACGGGAGACGACGCCGTGGCCGCCGCCGAGGGTCAGTCCGGAGATGCCGACCGTGGGGCAGGAGCCGCCGGGGACCGTGAGGCCGTGCGCGCCGAGGCGGGTGTAGACGTCGATGAGCTTGGCGCCCGCGCCGATGGTGGCGGTGCTCCCGGAGGTGATCCGGTCCAGCTTGGAGACATCGATGACGAGGCGGCCGTTGCCGCTGGACCAACCGGCGTACGAGTGACCGCCGTTGCGGATCGAGACGGGGATGGAGTGGCGGCGGGCGAAGGCCAGGCACTCGGCGGCGTCGGCGGTGTTCGCGATGTAGGCGACAGCGGCGGGGCGCAGACCGTCGAAGCGGGTGTTGTAGAGCCGGCGAGCCGCGGACCAGTCGGCGTCGCCGGGCCGTACGAGGCCTCCGTCCAGGCCGCGGCCGAGGGCGGACCAGTCGGCGGCGCCGGCCGCTCCCTTCCCGGCGGCCGCTCCGCTTCCGGTGGCGGCACGGGTGCGTGGCGCTGTCCCGCCGGAGCCCGGACCGGGTCTGTCGGAGGGCCCGGGCCGGCTAGGAGACGCCTGTCCGGCGGCGTCACCGCAGGCGACGAGCCAGGCGGCGGTGGCCGCGAATCCGGTGCCTGCTTGCAGCAGCGTTCGCCTGTCCATGTCGAAAACCGAACCCTTCCCCGAGGACATCTGATGCTCTGCCAGACGGTGTCCGGGGGATACGGGTTCCTTTGCCCCGGTCCGGGAGTTCGGGCGCACCGGGCCCGGTGCCGCCCGCGCGTTCACGGACAGCGGGCTCGCGGGCTCCGCCTCGCGCCGTACGACGCAGGGGCCCACCGCGCCCTACCCAGGGGGGCGGAGCGCCGGGGGTGTCGACGGCCCGCCCCGGCGACGTGATGGCGGGCGGGGTGGCGGAGGCCCGCCGAGGGGAGGCACCCTGGTCGAGGTCACCGGGGGTGTTCCACCACGGGACGGGGCCGAGGGCTGTCCCCGCTCCGGCGATGCGCACGACGCCGTCCGGGGCACAAGCTCTCGGCCATGGCGTTCGGCCACCGGCCACGGTGTTCGGCGACGAGCCTTTGGCCACGGTGGCAGCCACGGGTTGTTCGGCCGCGGTGGCGGCTACGGGCTGTTCGGCCGCGACGCCCTGCCCTGTGCGGGGCCGCTGGTGCCGGGTGGGGGCACAGGCCGTCCCGCCTCGTCTCAGCCGAGCGCGGCGTGCCCCTGTTCGGTGGCGGCGCGCAGCAGTTGGGAGGCCGTCCAGTGGCAGGTCCGCCCGGTGGCAGCCGGGGCGCCTACGCCGTCAGCTCATGCGCGGCAGCTCATGTGCGGCCGCGTCCTCGCGGGCTCTCGCGCGGGCGCGCCGCGCCGGACCCGCCCAGCCGCAGGAGCACCGAGCGATGCTGAAGGAGCCCCGCTCGTCGGTGCGGGTGTGGTGCCGCTCGCCGCGTGCGGGGTCGTTGCTGTGGGCTGTCTGGCGCACCGGTCCACCGTACCGGCCGTGACGGGCCCCCCGGGAGCGTCGTTAAGCGGAAAGAGCTTCGGACCAGCTCAATCCGGCTGGGTCTTTCTGGGGGTACGCGGCGATGGTGGTGCAGCGGCACAGAGGACGGGGCGGCGCCGTCGCCGCCGTGGGCAGCTTGCTGGTCGGCCTGGTGACGACCGGCTGTTCGGGCATGGGCGCGGCCGCCGACGAGCGCGGCCCCGCCGACGAGGGCGGGGGAGGCAGCGAGTCCGCCGCCGCTGCCGTTCACCGCGCCGCCGACGTCCTCGTACGGTCCGGCAGCTCCCGGGCCCGGACGTCCATGGAGACGGCCACCGGTGGCACCCGGGTCACCATCCGCGGCAGGGGCGCCTTCGACTACGGCAGACGGATCGGGCGTCTCCGGGTCGTGCTGCCGCAGGACGCGGCAGGAGACGAGGAGCACCGGCCGGTCACCGAACTCCTCTCCCCCGGTGCGCTGTATATGAAGGACCGGGGCGCGGGCGTACCCCCCGACAAGTGGGTGCGGGTGGACACCACGGCGCTGGCCGACGGGAATCTGGTGACGGGCGGGGCGACCGATCCGCTGTCCGCGGCGGAACTGCTGCGCGGGGCGCGGCAGGTGGAGTATGCCGGTGAGGAGACGGCCGCCGAGGACGGGGCGAGGGTGCTGCACTACCGTGGGACGGCGGATATCGAGCGTGCCGCGAAGGCCGCCTCGCCGCATGCGCGCGGGGCCCTGGAGGCCGCCGCGAGGGGATTCTCCGAGGACGCCGTGCCGTTCGATGCCTACCTCGACGAACAGGGACGGCTCCGGAAGGTCCGCCACCGGTTCACCTTCTCCAACGGCAGCGGCACGGCCGGTACGGAAGTCGTGTCGACGACCGTGCTCTACGGGTTCGGGTCCTGGGTGGATGTCGAACTGCCGGCCGAGCGTGATATCTACGCCGGGAAGATCGCGGTCCCGGAGGCGTAGCGGCAGGGCATCCGGGGGGCATGAGCGGCAGGGCATCCCGGCGGCATGGCTGCCGGGCGCGACGACGGCATGACGGCATGACGGCAGGCTGCCACGGAGGCATGGGGGAGAGAGCGCGTGCGGCGAGCGAAGAGCCCGGAGACGAGCGGCGGGCGAAGAGGCGGGTGTAAGGGTGCGTGGCAGGGGCAGGGGGTCGATCGGGCCCGGGGAAATGGTCCGTCCGTGCCATGCGCGCGCTGTGTACGGGTCCCTACTCTGGGGTGTGCATGCCCAGGGGTGGGTGACACAGGCGATGCTCGTCAGAGGAGGTGACGCACGTGGTGATGTCCTGCGGTTCGACGGTCCAGGACCACGTGGCCCTCGCCGAGATCGAGCTGTGCGGTGAGTTGATGATCGCGGCATCGGCCGCGGACGAGGAACGGCTCAGCTCGGACCGTATCGACGAGGTACTCATGGTGGCGGGGGACCGTCCCGATGAGATGCTGCCCCCCACTGGCAGACGACGACGCAGCTCCGGCTGACGGTCGCCATCCGCCACCGGACATGGGACGGTCACCACCCGCCAACCCGCCGCCGGCGTTGGACGGTCGCCCCCGCCCCGGGTGGTGGCTGAAATCCGACGTTCCGCCGCCCGCGGCGACCGCTATGTCCTCAGCAGTCGCGCGATGGCCGCTGTGGCTTCCGTCACTTTCTCGTCGATCTCCCTGCCGTCCTCCGCCGACCCGTCGGCGGCGGCGCTCTCCACCGCCGCGCTGGCCACACAGTGCCGCAGATGCTCTTCCAGCAGTTGGAGGGCGAAGGACTGCAGAGCCTTGGTGCTGGCCGACACCTGGGTGAGTATGTCGATGCAGTACACGTCCTCGTCGACCATGCGCTGCAAGCCCCGGATCTGGCCTTCGATCCGGCGCAGCCGCTTGAGGTGCTGGTCCTTCTGCTGGGTGTAGCCATGCGGGCCGGTGTCCCTGGGGGGCTCGGACTCCGGGGTGTGGCAGGCGGCGGCCTCGGTGGTCGTCATGGGGTCCTCCCGTTGTCCACTGGGATGGCAGTTGCCATGGCTTATACCCCTGGTGGGTATATGTTACCGAATGTCGCGACAGGGTGCCGGGGGGCCCTGCTGACCACTCTCTTCGATGGGCGACACTGAGGGAACTCCGGTTAGCCGTGGCCGGATGATGCGCCTAGCATCACCCTGACCGAATCCGATGCATCCCGAGGACCCCACGTGCGCTTTCGTCTGACCCCCAGGGAGACGAGCTTCTACGACATGTTCGCCGCGTCCGCGGACAACATCGTCACGGGCTCGAAGCTCCTGATGGAACTGCTCGGGGCTGACCCCTCCGCCCGGGCCGAGATCTCCGACCGGATGCGGGCAGCGGAGCACGCGGGTGACGACGCGACCCATGCGATCTTTCACCAGCTGAACTCCTCCTTCATCACACCGTTCGACCGCGAGGACATCTACAAGCTGGCCTCGTCGCTCGACGACATCATGGACTTCATGGAGGAGGCCGTCGATCTGGTCGTTCTGTACCAGGTCGAGGAGCTGCCGAAGGGTGTCGAGCAGCAGATCGAGGTCCTCTCGCGGGCCGCGGAGCTGACCGCCGAGGCCATGCCGCACCTGCGGACGATGGAGAACCTCACCGAGTACTGGATCGAGGTGAACCGCCTCGAGAACCAGGCGGACCAGATCCACCGCAAGCTCCTCGCCCAGCTCTTCAACGGCAAGTACGAGGCCATCGAGGTCCTCAAGCTGAAGCAGATCGTGGACGTGCTGGAGGAGGCGGCGGACGCCTTCGAGCATGTGGCCAACACCGTCGAGACCATCGCGGTCAAGGAGTCCTGACCCGAGGTGGACACCTTCGCTCTTGTCGTGACCATCGGGGTCGCGCTCTTCTTCACGTACACCAATGGCTTCCACGACTCCGCGAACGCCATCGCGACCTCCGTCTCGACACGGGCGCTGACCCCGCGGGCCGCGCTGGCCATGGCTGCGGTGATGAACCTCGCTGGCGCCTTCCTGGGGAGCGGGGTCGCCAAGACCGTCAGTGAAGGGCTGATCGAGACCCCGACCGGGCGGTCGGGGATGGGGATCCTCTTCGCCGCACTGGTCGGTGCGATCGTCTGGAACCTCGTCACCTGGTACTTCGGTCTGCCCTCCTCCTCCAGCCACGCGCTGTTCGGCGGCATGGTGGGCGCGGCGCTCGCCGGCGGCACCGAGGTCATCTGGACCGGGGTGGTCGAGAAGATCGTCATTCCGATGTTCCTGTCCCCGCTGGTGGGACTGGTGCTCGGTTATCTCGTGATGGTCGCCATCCTCTGGATGTTCCGGAAGGCCAATCCGCACAAGGCCAAGCGGGGCTTCCGCATAGCCCAGACCGTCTCGGCGGCGGGCATGGCGCTCGGTCACGGCCTCCAGGACGCCCAGAAGACGATGGGTATCGTCGTGATGGCGCTGACCATCGCGGATGTCCAGGGGCAGGGCGACGCGATTCCGGTCTGGGTCAAAATCGCCTGCGCGCTGATGCTGTCGCTCGGTACGTACGCCGGCGGCTGGCGCATCATGCGGACCCTCGGCCGACGGATCATCGAGCTGGACCCGCCGCAGGGCTTCGCCGCCGAGACGACCGCGGCGTCGGTCATGTACACCGCGTCCTTCATGTTCCACGCGCCGATCTCGACCACGCATGTCATCACGTCCGCGATCATGGGCGTGGGCGCCACCAAGCGGATCAACGCCGTGCGGTGGGGTGTCGCCAAGAACATCGTCGCCGGCTGGTTCATCACCATGCCCGCGGCGGCGCTGGTCGCCGCGCTCTGCTACTGGATCGTGGAGCTGGCCTTCGGCTGACGGCCGCCGCGTCTCGGCGGAGTCCGGGTAGGCCCCGGCGGAGCCCGGCAGGCTTGCGGAGCGCGGCAGGCTCGGCCCGGACGGGCCCCTCAGCAGGGCCGCAGTCGAGCCGCGGACGGCACGGGGTGGCAGTCGGGCTCGGTGCCGACCGGAGTGGCGGGCCCCCGCAGCGCGAGCGCGAGCGGAGCCCTGGCCCAGCAGAGCCGGGCGCCGATGCCGGAGAACGCGGACCGGTCCGCCCCGGGACCCGGACGACAGGACATACACATGGATGGGCCCGCCCCCGGGAGCCAGGGGCGGGCCCTTCGTCTTGCGGTGGCACCGCCATGCAGCACCGCAGGACGGTCAGGTCTCCAGATCCATCAGCCGAAGCGGCCGGAGATGTAGTCCTCCGTCGCCTGCACGGACGGGTTGGAGAAGATCCGCTCGGTCTCGTCGATCTCGACGAGCTTGCCGGGCTGGCCGACGGCGGCCAGGTTGAAGAAGGCGGTGCGGTCCGAGACACGGGCCGCCTGCTGCATGTTGTGCGTCACGATGACGATCGTGAAGCGCTCCTTCAGCTCGCCGATCAGGTCCTCGATCGCCAGGGTCGAAATCGGGTCCAGGGCCGAGCAGGGCTCGTCCATCAGCAGGACCTGCGGCTCCACCGCGATCGCACGGGCTATGCACAGACGCTGCTGCTGGCCGCCGGAGAGACCGGAGCCGGGCTTGTTCAGACGGTCCTTGACCTCGTTCCAGAGGTTGGCGCCCTTGAGGGACTTCTCCACGACGGCGTCGAGCTCGCGCTTCTTGTACGAGCCGTTGAGCCGGAGGCCCGCAGCGACGTTGTCGTAGATCGACATGGTCGGGAACGGGTTCGGGCGCTGGAAGACCATGCCGACCGTACGGCGTACGGCGACGGGGTCCACCCCGGAGGCGTAGAGGTTCTCGTCGTCCAGCATCACCTTGCCCTCGACGCGGCCGCCGGGGGTCACCTCGTGCATCCGGTTGAGGGTGCGGAGGAAGGTGGACTTGCCGCAGCCGGACGGGCCGATGAAGGCGGTCACGGAGCGGGGCTCGACGGTCATCGAGATGTCCTCGATGGCCCTGTGGTTGCCGTAGTACGCGGTGAGGCCGCTGACGTCGATGCGCTTGGCCATGTGAATCACTTCTTTTCTGTGGCCTCAGCGGCCGGTCTTCGGGGCCTTCCAGCGGGCAATGCCGCGGGCCACCAGATTGAGGATCATGACGAACGCGATCAGGACGAGCGCGGCCGCCCATGCGCGGTCGAAGGAGGCGTCGGTACCGATCCGGTACTGCTCGAACACGTAGAGCGGGAGCGAGGACTGGGCTCCGCTGAACGGATCGTTGTTGATGAACGCGTTACCGAACACCAGCAGCAGGACAGGGGCGGTCTCACCGGCGATACGTGCGACGGCGAGCATCACGCCCGTGGTGATACCGCCGATCGCGGTCGGCAGCACCACCTTGAGGATGGTCCGCCACTTCGGCACGCCCAGGGCGAGGGACGCCTCGCGCAGCTCGTTCGGAACGAGCTTGAGCATCTCCTCGGTCGAGCGCACGACCACCGGCATCATCAGGATCGCCAGGGCCAGCGCGCCGGCGAAGCCGGAGAAGCCCATGTTGAAGGTCAGCACCCAGGTGGACAGGATGAACAGACCCGCGACGATCGACGGGATGCCCGTCATGACGTCCACGAAGAACGTGACCGCCTGCGCCAGCTTTCCGCGGCCGTACTCGACCAGGTAGATCGCCGTGAGCAGACCGATCGGAGCGGCGATCAGCGTCGCGATGCCGACCTGTTCGAGGGTGCCCAGGATGGCGTGGTAGACACCGCCGCCCTCGTCGGTGTTGGCGAGTCCGGCCATGGAGTGGCTGAGGAACGCGCCGTCCAGCACCTTCGAGCCGCGGACGACGGTGGTCCACGCCAGCGAGACCAGGGGGACGATCGCGACGACGAAGGACACCCAGATGAGGCTGGTGGCGACCCGGTCCCTCGCCTGGCGGCGGCCCTCGACGGCCGAGGTGATCCCGTAGGTGCCGAGGACGAAGATGATCGCGGAGATCAGGCCCCACTGGACCCTGCTCTGCCAGCCGGCCGCGAGGCCGATGCCGCAGCCGAGGGCCACCGAGACGACGGCGATACCTGCCGGTGCCCAGCGCGGGAGCCGTGCGTGCGACAGGGCGGCCGGACGTGGTGCATCCGTGACCGGACGCTTGTCCATGACGGCGTTGCTCATGCCGCTGCCCCCGTTCCCTTCGCGCCGCCGCACCGGCGGCTCGTGTTGCCCGCCGGGAGCCCGGCGACCGTGATGACGTTGCTCATGCGTTGGCCCCCGAGTACTCCTTGCGGCGGGCGATGATCAGCCGGGCCGCGCCGTTGACCAGCAGCGTGATGACGAACAGCACCAGGCCGGAGGCGATCAGCGCGTCCCGGCCGTAGTCGTCGGCCTCGTTGAACTTCGCCGCGATGTTCTGGGCGAACGTGCCGCCGCCGGGGTCCAGCAGATGGCCGGAGAAGAGGAAGCTCGGGGACAGCACGGTGGCCACGGCCATCGTCTCGCCGAGCGCTCGGCCGAGGCCGAGCATCGAGGCGCTGATGATGCCGGAGCGCCCGAAGGGCAGCACCGACATACGGATGACCTCCCAGCGCGTGGCACCGAGGGCCAGGGCCGCCTCCTCGTGCATCTTCGGCACCTGGAGGAAGACCTCACGGGTGACGTTGGTGATGACCGGGAGGATCATGACGGCCAGCAGGATGCCGACGGTGAAGAGCGAGCGGGCGGGGCCGGCGCCCTCCTTCTGGAAGATGTACGTCCAGCCCAGGTAGTCGTTGAGCCAGGCGTTCATGCCGTCGAGGTACGGCACCAGGACGAGGGCGCCCCAGAGGCCGTAGATGATGCTGGGGACCGCGGCGAGCAGGTCGATGACGTACGCCAGCGGAGAGGCCAGCTTGCGCGGTGCGTAGTGCGAGACGAACAGTGCGATGCCGACCGCGACGGGGACGGCGATGACCATGGCGATGATCGAGCTCACGACCGTGCCGTAGGCGAGGATCGCGATACCGAACTCCGGCGGGCTCCCCGCCGGGTTCCACTCGAAGGCGGTGAGGAAGTTGGCCTCGTCCTTCGAGATCGCCAGATAGGCGCGGTACGTCAGAAAGACCGCGATGGCCGCCATGATGACCAGCAGCAGAACGCCGGAACCACGGGAGAGACCGAGGAAGACCCGGTCTCCGGGGCGGGTGGCCCTGCCCTTGGTGGCGGGGGACGGCGATGGCGGTGGGGCTGTCGCGGTGGGAGATATGTCCATGGATTGCTCCGGTCTGGTTGGGGGATGTCCCCTGGCGGCGGTGCACCGGATGGGTGGAGACCCGGGACGACCGGCCCCGCCCGGTGATGGTGGGCGGGGCCGGTCGCTCGGATCAGGAAAGGGTCGGCACGGTCTCGCGGACCTTGGTCGCGATCTCGGCCGGCAGCGGGGCGTAGCCCTTCTCCGGGAGGATCTTCTGGCCGTCCTCGCTGGCGGTGTAGGTCAGGAAGGACTTCACGGCGTCGAGGGTCTCGGCCTTGTTGCCCTTGTCGCAGGCGACCTCGTAGGTCACCAGGATGATCGGGTACGCGCCCTCGGCCTTGGTCCCGTAGTCGAGTTCCAGGGCGAGGTCCTTGCCCTTGCCGACGACCTTGGCGGCCGCGATGGCCTTGGAGGCGTTCTCGGCGGTCGCCTCGACGGGCTTGGCGGCGCCGGTGTCGACCTTCACGGTGTTGATGTTCTGCGAGGTCGCGTACGACAGCTCGGCGTAGCCGATCGCGCCGTCGGTCTGCTTGACCTGGGAGGCGACGCCGGAGGAGCCGCTCGCGGACTGGCCGCCCTTGGCCGGCCAGGACTTCTCCGCCTCGTACTTCCAGTCGCTGCCGGCGGCCTTGTTCAGGTACTTGCCCAGGTTCTGGGTGGTGCCGGACTCATCCGAGCGGTGGAAGGCCTGGATCTCGGTGGACGGCAGCTTGGCGTCCGGGTTGAGCTTCTTGATCGCCGGGTCGTTCCACTTCTTGATCTTCGAGTCGAAGATCTTGGCGATGGTCGGACCGTCGAGGACGAGGTTGTCCACACCGGAGACGTTGTAGGTGATGGCGACGGGGCCGCCGAGCATCGGCAGGTTGATGCCCTGGCCGCCCTTGCAGACCTTCTTCGACTGGGCGACCTCCTCCGGCTTCAGCGCGGAGTCGGAGCCTGCGAAGGCGGTCGAGCCCTGGAGGAACTCGGTGATGCCGCCACCGGAGCCGATGTCCTTGTAGTTCAGCTGCACGTCCTTGCAGGCCGTCGCATAGTTCTGGACCCAGGCGTCGATGGCGTTCTTCTGCGCCGAGGAGCCGGACGCGAGCAGCTGGCCCTTGCCGTCGCACTTGATGTTGCTTGCCGCCTTGGTGTCGGCGCCACCGTTCTTGGTGTTGTCGTCCGAACCGCAGGCGGTGAGGACGAGGGCACCGGAGACCGCGACGGCGCCGACGGTCAGGGCTCGCAGACCGCGGCCGTTCTTACGCTGAAGCTTCACCTTCGAGTGTTCCTTCCTGAAGCCCGCCGGCGGACGGCGAAGACGAGGTGTGTGGTTCTGCATCCACCGGCGCTGCACGCTCACCGGCTACGGCTGAAATTAGGCAGATGAAGTGAATCGAGCGACGGGCCCAAGTGAACGCAAGGTGAACCTCGTCCATCGGTGCGGCGACCGGAAACGGGGTGGTCCTGCCTGCTGGCGCGGGATGTCCTGGGGGATGCGCCCCGCTCGCCGTACAGCTTCAGTGTGATCCCGCTCACATCGCATCGCGCGTTGTCGGGCCCCGCCCGCCCCTGCGTGTCGGCCACGGGGCGACTGTACGGGTGCGGGCCCCGACGGGCGGGGCCTCGTCCGTGGGGGCGCCGGTGCGTGGGGAGCGCGTTCGCGTGGGGCGCCGTCGCACGGGCTCACCGGCGGACAACCGGAACCTCACGGGGTCCTCGTACCTCTGTCGGATTGCGGGGAGGCGTGGCACCATCCGCGCCGGGGGAGACAGCTTGTCGGGACCAACTGGTGGATGAGGAAAGGACGGTGGCCGGTGACGCGGCAGGGGGTCGGGACGGTGGGGGTTCGCAGGGTGGGGCGCGGGACGGTCGTCACGGCGGCGGCGCTGGTGTGCGGCGTGAGTTCCCTCCTGGCGCCCGGAGCGGCGTACGCGGCCCCCGCGGAGCCCGAGCCCAGGACGGACCGGAGTCTCGAAGAGGTCCGCAAGGAGATGGACGGTCTGTACCGCAGGGCGGAGGCCGCCACCGAGGCGTACAACAGGGCTCGCAGCGCGTCGGAGAAGCAGTCCCAGGAGATCGTGCGCATCGCCCGGTCGATCGCCGACGCCCAGAAGCGGATGGACCGCCTCAGGACCCAGGCGGGCGCACTGGCGCGCGCCCAGTACCGCGCCGGCAGCCTGCCCGACGAGGCCCGGCTTCTCCTCAACGACGATCCCGGGGACTTCCTCAGGGACGCGCGCCTCGCCCGTAAGGGCCATCAGGCGACGAAGGGCTTGATGACCACGCTGGCCGCCACGCAGAGGGACCTGGACGGCTATGCGAAGTCAGCGAACGAGCAGTGGCGGAAGCTCGAGGAGAACCGCAAGCGGAAGGCCGCGGCGAAGAAGCAGGTCAAGGCCCGGCTCGCGGCGGTGAGGGAGCTGGAGTCCACGCTCCAGCGCGAGGAGCTGGAGCGGCTGCGCGAGCTCGAGGACGAGGCCGCGCGCAAGGCGCAGGCGAAGTGGCTCGGCTCCGGTGTGCTGGACAAGGCCGGCGGCAAGGCCTCGGAGCGCGGCAGGAAGGCGATCGCGTACGCGACCCGCCAGATCGGCAAGGACTACGAGTGGGGGGCGGAGGGCCCGAAGACGTACGACTGCTCGGGGCTGACCTCGCAGGCGTGGCTGGCCGCGGGCCGGGCCATCCCGAGGACCTCGCAGGAGCAGTGGCGTCAGCTGCCCCGGGTGGACATCGAGGACATGCGGCCGGGTGACCTGATCATCTATCACCAGGACGCCGGTCATGTGGGGATGTACGTCGGCGACGGCGCCATCGTCCACGCGCCGAGGCCGGGGCGGCAGGTCACGCTCGCCGGGGCGGGGTCGATGCGGATCCTGGGTGTCGTACGCCCTGACAAGTGATGTTCAAGCCAATATTCCTTGACGGTGCGTCAGTTCTGAACGGTTCTCAGGGAGCGGACAGCGCGCGCAGGGTGTCGGCGAACACGTCGTAGGCGTCCTGGCCGAAGAGGACGAAACGGCCTTCGGCCACGGTCTCCGGGTGTGCGGCGAGGACCGTGGAGAGCGCGATGCGCGCGGCGTCGGCGAGCGGCCAGCGGTAGACGCCCGTCGAGATGGCGGGGAAGGCGACCGTACGGGCCCCGAGCTCGTCGGCGACGCGCAGGGACTCGCGGTAGCAGGAGGCGAGGGTGTCCGAGCGGTCCTCCGTGTCCGACCACACAGGACCCACGGTGTGGATCACCCAGCGGGCCGGCAGCCGTCCCGCGGTCGTCGCCACGGCCTGCCCGGCCGGGAGGCCGCCGCCGTACTGTGCCGCACGCAACACGCGGCACTCCGCGAGGATCTCGGGCCCTCCCTTGCGGTGAATGGCGCCGTCCACACCGCCGCCGCCCAGCAGGGAGCTGTTCGCGGCGTTCACCACCGCGTCGACGGACTGCTCGGTGATGTCGCCCATGATCAGCGTGATGTTCGTCATTCCCCTATTGTCCCGCTTCCGGTCAAAAGCCCAGTACGGAGGGGCATATGACGCTGGCGGATCTCGTTACGGCATTCCACTCCGGCGTCGGCTACCGCTATGGTCGCCTGACAGTGCCCGGCGCAGCTTCCGAACCTGACCAGACCATGCGCGCTCCGGGCCTGGCGGTATGCCGATCGGCGGCCGCCGCGCCCTCGGGGGGAGGGAAGGAAACAGAGCAATGCCCGTACCCGTACCGCAGCAGGGGAAGTCCCTTGTTGCGGGAGGTGCTCCGGCTGACCTCTCGGCACGCACCGAGGAGGGGCGGCCGACAGTGCCTGTGCCGCACCAGGCCGGGCCGGTGGACAGCGCCGGACCGGCGGACATGGCCCTGTCCCGGCCCGCGCCCACGCCTGCCCCTGAGGCGGCGAACGGCGCCGGGCTGACGCTGCTGGTGATCGAGGACCACCCGGCCGTTCCGCTCACCATCCCGGAGATGCTGGACGCCGAGGGCAAGCGAGTCCGTATCCGTACCGCCCGTAACCTCACCGAGGCGGAGCGGCTGCTCACCGACGATGTGAACTGCATCCTGCTCGACCTGGCCCTGGACGTCCCCGGCCAGGAGTCCGGTGACGAGCTGGACACGCTGCGCCATGTCCTGCGGCTCGCCCCCAGCACCGCGGTGCTCGCGCTGACCGCCGTGGCCGACGCCGAGCGGGGCGCCGAGGCCGTACGGGTCGGCGCCCAGGACTACCTCTTCCGCGACGAGCTGGACGGACGGCTGCTGAACCGCGCCATGCGCTACGCCGTCGAGCGCAAACGCGCCGATGTCGCGCAGCGGCAGCTGACCGAGTCGAGGCTGCGCGGACAGGAGAACTCCCGGCTGGAGCGGGGGCTCCTGCCCAAGCCACTGCTGGACGGGTCCGACCTCCGGTTCGCCGCCCGTTACCGGCCCGGCCGCAGCCGTGCGCTGCTGGGCGGGGACTTCTACGACACGGTCCGTACGCCGGACGGCACGGTTCACGCCATGATCGGCGACGTCTGCGGGCACGGCCCGGACGAGGCCGCGCTCGGGGTCGAGCTGCGGATCGCCTGGCGGGCGCTGACCTTCGCGGGTCTCTGCGGCGACGAGCTGCTGGGCACCCTGCAGAAGGTCCTGGAGAACGAGCGGGCGGACGAGGAGATCTTCGCCACGCTCTGCACCGTGGACATCGCGCCGGACGGCCGTCGGGCCGGGCTGTGCCTGGCCGGGCACCCCTCGCCGCTGCTGGCGCGCGCCGGCCGGCCGCCGCAGCTGATGCCGTTCGAGGACGGGGGCCCGGCGCTCGGCCTGCTGCCGCGCGCCCGCTGGCCCCGCCGCCAGGTGGAGCTGGGCGGGGCCTGGAGCCTGATGATGTACACCGACGGCCTGATCGAGGGCCGGATCGGGCAGGGAACGCAGCGGCTGGGCCAGGACGGCATGACCGAGATGGTCGCGCGGCAGCTGGCCGAGGGGCTGCGGGGCGAGGACCTGCTGGACGCGGCCGTGACCGAGGTGCGGTCGCTCAATGGCGGCGAGCTGACGGACGACGTGGCAGTCCTGCTGCTGGACCGGGGGCAGTGCTGAGCGTCGCGCCCGCGCAGGGCCCGGCTGCGCCCAGGAGGGTTCGGCTGCGGGGCGACGGGGCTCGGCTGTGCGTCGGCGGGAATTTCTCTGAGGCTCGGTGGCCGGGTGGCGCCTGGCGGGCGCGCGGTTCGGCTGGGCTCGCTGGCCGGATGAGGCCCGGCGTGCGCGGTTCGCGTGGGGGCTCGGTGGCCGGGTGAGGCCCGGTGTGCGCGGTTCGCTCGGTGGCCCTGCCGCGCCAGGTTCGGGTGGGTCCCGGAAACAGGCTGTGCGCCGTGGGGACGTGGCCCCCATGGCTCAGCGGCCGCAGTCGGGGCGGGGCCAGGTGCGCCGTGGGGTCGGGCCGCCCCATGGCTCAGCGGCCGCAGTCGGGGCGGGGCCAGGTGCCTGACCGGCCTGAGGCCGGTCGTCCGCGGCCCGGGACGGACGGTGGCTCAGCGGCCGCCGTTGTACGGCCCGTACGGACCGTCCGAGCTGCTGCCGCGGCGGCTCCGGCCGCCGCCCGAGATCTGCCTGAGCGCGGGCCGGACATCCACGATGTACACGATGGTGGCGATCAGCCCGATGATCGGCAGGAACGACATGATCCCGAAGATCAGGCTGACCAGGCTCGCCAGACCGAGGATGATCAGCCAGAAGGGCTTCGTCTGCTTGCCGGCGGCGCGATAGGCGTCCTCGCGGCGCACGGCGGAGTCCACGAAGGCGAACAAGGTGAAGAGGAAGAGGGCAAGGGACAGCCACCCCAGCACCTCGTTGAACCCCTGCAACAACACGCCGTCCACCACCTAGAGAGTCTGTCGAGCGAGTGTCTCGCCGACACCGTACCCGTACAACGGGCCGGGCACGCAGTGCGTGCCCGGCCCGTCCGTACGTGCGTTCACTCGCCCGGCTTCGGGGCGGGCTTCTTCGCGGTGGTCGTCTTGCGCGGCGCGGGCTTCTTGGCCTGGCCGGCCTTGTCCTTCTCGGCCTCCACCACGGAGCCGACGGTGGGCTCCGGCCGCTGGGCCGCTTCGGACGGCTGCTCCGGCTCGGTCCGGGGCTCGACCGCGACGGCGATCTCGGTGATCTCCTCGGCGGCGTCGCCGCGCCAGGTCTTCACGGCGCGCTGACCGCGCTCGGCGAGCTCGTCGTAGGTCTCACGGGCCTTGACCGCGTACTCGGCGGCCCGCCCGACACCCTGCAGGGCGAAGTCCTGCGCGGTCTGGCCGATCTTCTTGAGGTCCGTGTCGAGGGTGCCCAGCACCTCGTTGACCTTGCTCTGTACGGTGACCTGGGCCTCCTTGGCCTGCTTGGTCACCCGCTCCTGCACGGCCCGGGGGTCGGTGGACCGTACGGCTGCGATGCGCTCGGGGGCCTCGGCGCGGAACTTCTCGATCAGCGCCGGGACCTCCCTGAGCTTCTCGGCCGCGAGGTCGGCGGTACCGGCGGCGGCGTAGAGGGGGGTCGGGTCGGTGAGGGTCTTGCGCAGGTCGTCGGTGATGGCCATGGAGATGGTCCTCCCGGATCAGTTCGAAGGTTTGGTGGCTTCGTCGTCCGTCACGAGCCCGTTCTCCTTGCGGAAGGACTCGTAGATCTGCAGCAGCACCTGCTTCTGCCGCTCGTTGATCGTCGGGTCGGTGAGTATCGCGCTCTGCACCTCGAGCCCGTCCCGGTCCTTCTCGTCGAGGATCCCGGCCTGCACGTACAAGGTCTCGGCGGAGATCCGCAGCGCCTTGGCCAGCTGCTGGAGGATCTCGGCGCTCGGCTTGCGCAGACCGCGCTCGATCTGGCTCAGATAGGGATTCGACACCCCGGCGGCGTCGGCGAGCTGCCGGAGCGACAGCTGCGCGTTGCGCCGCTGGTCCCGCAGGAACTCGCCGAGGTTGCCGACGTTGAGTGAAGCCATGCCCCGATGCTGCCTCACGCGCGCTAACTTTTGCAAGCAGGCGCTTGCAGAAGTGGTGTAACCGGTGTGTTGCCGACCATGTGCCTCGCAGCGACAACAGTCACCTCACAGCGCGAACTGTCACCGCACGACCGTTCGCCGGGATCCGGGTCCGGGTTCGTGCGATGTTCCAGGTCACCGGCTTGCGCCCACATCGACGTGGTGACAACCGGGCTGCGAAAGAGGCGCTGGTGACAACAAGCTCGCGCATCTGGTGACAGATAGCGCTGAGAAGCCGGAGCCGAGTCCCAATTCGGCCGCCGTCGGCGGTGACATCTACCGCTACGAGGCACAGACCGGGATCCTCGCAGGGTTTCCGGTCTTCGACGAGGTGGAGGGCCGGCCCTTGCCGCCGCACGGTGACGGCGCCTCGACCGGCCGAGGAGGCCGGCGACTCCGACAGTGGCCGCCACCGCCGCCGCGCTCCGAGGCCCGCCACCACCGCAGCGCTCCGAGGGCGGCTGACGCGCTACGACGGGCGGCGCAGCAGGCCCCGTTCGAGCGCGACGACCACGGCCCGGGTCCGGTCGTTCACATCGAGCTTGGCGAAGAGCCGGAGCAGATGGGTCTTCACCGTGGCTTCCGCGATGACGAGCCGTCTGCCGATCTCGGCATTGGTGAGCCCATCCGCCACCGCGTTCAGCACATCGGTCTCCCGGCCGGTCAGTGGGGCCTGCGCGGGCTGCCGCATCCGGGCGACCAGCCTCTCGGCCACGCGCGGTGCCAGCACGGTCTCGCCGCGAGCCGCGGCATGGATGGCGTCGACGAGCTGGTCACGGGTGGTGTCCTTGAGCAGATAGCCGATCGCGCCGGCTTCGACCCCCCGCTCGATCTCGGCATCGGTGTCGTACGTCGTCAGGATCAGCACCCGGGTCCGCGGATGCCGGGCGACGATCTCGGTCGTGGTCGCGACCCCGTCCAGATGCGGCATCCGCAGGTCGATCAGGGCGACATCGGGCTCGTACCGGTCGACGAGCTCGAGGGCCGGGCGGCCGTCGTCCGCCTCTCCGACGATCTCGATGGTGGGCTCCGAGGCGAGCAGGGCGATGACACCGGCGCGCATCACCGAATGGTCGTCCACCACGATGATGCGGAGCTTCTCGCTCCTCATGCCGTCACCTCCCTCGGCGGGCCGTCCGTGCCGCCCCTCGCGCTCTCCGCACCCGGTGCGCCCCGCGTGCTCCGCGTGTCCCGTTCCGCGTTCGGTGGGCTCTGTGGGCCGCCCGCCCGTGGGTCGTCCACGCTCTCCGTGGGAATCATCGCCAGAATGCGCGTGCCGTCGCCGACCGAGCTGGTCACGGTGAGCCGTCCGCCCAGCTCGGCGAGGCGCTTCCGCATCCCGTCGAGGCCGAATCCCGGAGACCGGCCGACCCGGAAGCCGCGCCCGTCATCGGTGATCTCCAGTTCGACACCGAACGGCTGCCGGGTGAGGACGACGCCCACCGTGGAGGCCGCCGCGTGCTTGCTGACGTTGGCCAGCGACTCCTGGGTGCAACGCAGCAGCGCGATACGGGTCTGCTGGTCGCACACGATGTCCGTCAGTTCCGCGACGACCGTGAGCCCGGTGTCCTCGGTGAACCGGTCCAGGGTCCTGCGCAGCGTCCGGGCCACCGAGCCCGCCGCCTGGCTCTGCTGAGCGGAGCCGACCAAAACGCGTGCCTCGGCGAGGTTTTCGCGCGCCGTGCGCTCGATCGAACGCAACTGCTGTGCGCTTCTGCCCGTATCGGTGTCGAGCCCCGCCCGCGCGGCTTCGGCGAGCACGATGATCGACGCGAATCCCTGTGCGAGCGTGTCATGGATCTCCCGCGCCATACGTTCCCGCTCCTCCACGGCGCCCTGCCGCTGGTGCGCCTCGGACAGCTGAAGCTGCGTACGCTCCAGCTCGACGATCAGCCGGGCGCGTTCATGGCTCTGCTCGACGACCGCGTGCACCCACAGCCCCATCAACACGCCCGCGGCCACCACGACGAGGGTGGAGACGAGCGTGGAACTGAAGAACTCCGCACTCCAGCCCTGCCGCAGCCAACTGCCCGTCAGCGACGCAACGGTGGCGAGCCCGATGAAGACCATCGAAGCGCGCAGGGTCCGGCCGAACAACCAGAAGTGCGGCAGCGTCACCACGAACAGCGCCGCATAGCCGCTGCGCAGATACGCGAGTCCGCCGAGCCCGAGGACGAGCACCCCCAGATAGGTGTGCGGACCCAGCACGGGATTGTCCGGGAACCGTTCGAGGACCGCGTAACAGAGCACCACACAGCCCAGCATCGCCAGCGCCCAGTACTTGCTGCCGCCGGGACGGTCCATCGCGGCGAGCCCGAGGGACATCGCACCGAACAGCACCCAGCAGACCACGTTCCACTGGCGCAGCGTCCTGCCCCAGAAAGGGTCGGCGGGCCTGCCGAGAGCCGGGCCGCTGAAGGAGTTCTGGCGGCTGCCGGCCCTCGACCATGGATTCATACGGCTCACGGTACGTCGACCGCCGGCTTCCGCTCAGCCGCACGCCGACGCCGTACTGTCCCCCTCCCCGCCCGCCGTATCGCCCGCGAGGGCCACCAACTCGCCTGGCCCAGCAGCAGCATGGCCGACGGCAGGATCATGATCCGGATGATGAAGGCGTCGAGGAACACGGCCACCGCGAGACTGAAGCCGATCTGCTTCATCTCGATCAGATGCAGGAAGACGAAGGCGGCGAAGACCGTGACCATCACGACGGCGGCACTGGTCACCACGCTCGCCGAGCTGCCGATCCCGTCGAGTACGGCCTTCCGCGTGGGGACGCCGCGCAGTGCCGCCTCTCTGATCCGGCTCACCACGAACACCTGGTAGTCCATCGAGAGCCCGAAGAGGATCACGAACAGGAACAGCGGCACCCGTGAGCCGATCGACCCCGTGGAGTGGAAATCCAGCAGGCCCTCGGCCCACTCGCCCTGGAAGACCAGGACCAGCAGCCCGAGCGCTGCCGCGGCGGAGAGCAGATTGAGCACGACGCCGATCAGTCCGAGCACCACCGAGCGGAACGCCAGCACCGTCATGGCGAAGGTGACCAGCAACAGGGCCCCGACGACCAGCGGCAGCTTGCCCGCCTGGTGGGCGGGGTAGTCGGCGTAGCGGGCGACGTCCCCGGTCACCCCTTGCTCGACCCCGGGTATCCGGCCGACGGTGGCGGGCACGTAGTGGTCCCTCAGACGGGCGAGGGATGCCCGCGCCTCGTCGGAGTTGCCCCGGTGCGGCACGGACAGCTCCAGCACGGCGACCCTTCCGTCGGCCGACGTCCGCTGCCGCGGACGGCCGGTGAACAGCGGGTCGGCCTCCGCGCGCCGACCGAGCTCCCGCAGCGCCCCGGCCACCTCGCGGGCACGGTCGGGCGCACCGCGTACGACGACCTGATGCGTGACCCGCAACTCCGGGAATGCCTGGTGCAGCCGGTCGTACGTCCGCATGGCGGGAATGTCGCGCGAGTGGGTGTCCCGGCTCATCTCCGTGAGCTTCAACCCCGCCACCGGGGCGGCGAGACCGAGCATGACCAGCACCGAGACGCACAGGGTGATCGCCGGGTGCTTGCTCGCGGGCCGCATCAGGGCACTCCACACCCGGCCGGTCCCGGTCCTCCGTACCGGTCGGGGTTTGCGCGTACCGGGCGTGCCGCGCTCTCCGCGCGCCGCACGGCGCTCGGAGCGCTGCCCGATCTTCACCAGCAGCGCGGGCAGTACGGTCAGCGAACTGGCCACGGCGACCAGGACGACGACGATCGTGCCGGTGGCCAGCGAGGAGAAGATGACATCGGACGCCAGATACAGCGTCGCCGTGGAGACGACGACCGCGAGCCCGGAGACGACGATCGCCCGCCCCGAGGTCGCCGCGGCAAGCTCCACCAGGGCTTCGGAACCGAGCCGGCCGCCGGAGCGCGCCCGTTCCTCCCGCTCCCGCTTGAGATAGAAGAGCGAGTAGTCGACACCGACGGCCAGGCCGATCAGCAGGATGACGTTGTTTCCGACTCCCGCGTCGGGGGAGAGGTGCGAGACCACCATCGAAAGACCCATGGCCGCGGCGATCGAGGAGAGGGCCAGCAGCAGCGGCACTCCGGCCATGACCACGGAACCGAACACGATCAGCAGCGTGATCAGGGTGACCGGCAGGGTGATCGCTTCGGAGAGCGCCAGATCGCTGTCGCGCTGGGCGTCCACGCCCTTGCCGACCGAGGGGCTGCCGGTCTCCTCCACCCGCAGGTCCGGATGGTTCCTCTGCACTGCCGCGGTCTGTGCGCGGAGCGCGTCGACGTTCTTCTTGCCCACCAGCTCCGGGCCCCGCATGGTGACTTCGACCAGGAGGACCTCACCGCTCCTCGACGTACGGGGGGCGGCCACGCTCCCGACCTCGGGCAGCTTCGCCATCCGGGCGGTGAGATCCCGGGCGGCCGCGGCCGCCGCGGCGCCGGCCGGTACGCCGGACCTGGCGGAGATCAGCACCTGCTCGACAGGTTTGCGCTCCAGATGCCCCTCGGCCGCCATCGCCTCGGCCCGGCCGGCCTCACCGACCCGGTAGTCGTCGGTGGTCGCGCTGTTGGTGCCGACCGCGATGCCGGCTCCCAGACACAGAACCACGAAAAGCAGCCATCCGATGATCGCGCGCCAGGGGTGCAGGGCGCTCCAGCGGGCGGCGCGCACAGGTAGCTCGTTCATACGGAAAGCCTTGCTGGCCAGGCCCGTTCACGACAGCACCGTCCGGTTGTACTTCCCGTCCACCGATCAGTGGACCCCTCCGCTGGGGCTGTCCCCCCGGTTCCGCGTACCGGGAACGAACCGGGGGCGCGCCGTGCCCCCGGCTCCTGACCACCCGTCGGACGGGACCCGTGGTCCCGGTGTGCCCCGGGCTCGCCCGCCACGGACAGCCCGAGTCATCGGGTCTCCGGTGGTGGGCACGGGGCGTTTTCCTCCAGGTGCGTCCCGGCGGGCCTGGTGCCGATGACGACCGTGGCGTCCAGTTCGTCGGACGCGGCCACCCGCGGTATCAGTCCGTTGCGGGCGAAGGCCTCGACGGTCCGCGGCGCCTGGCGTTCGCTCGTCTCGACCAGCAGATGGCCGCCCGGCGCCAGCCACAGGGGCGCCTCGGCGGCCACCCGCCGCTGGACGTCCACCCCGTCCGCGCCGCCGTCGAGCGCCACCCGCGCTTCGTGGATGCGGGCCTCCGGGGGCAGGAGCCCGATCTCCTCGGTCGGTACGTAGGGCGCGTTGGCGACGAGGACGTCGACCCGGCCCCGCAGCGCGGCGGGCAGCGGTGCGTAGAGGTCGCCTTCGTACACCTGGCCGCCGGCGGCGGCGACGTTGCGGCGGGCGCACCGTACCGCGGCGGGGTCGATGTCGACGGCGTGCAGCTGAGCCCGGTCCAGGCACGCGGCCAGCGCGGCGCCCACCGCACCCGCGCCGCAGCACAGGTCGAGGACGACGGCCGCTCGTGGCGGGGCGAGTGCGGCGGCCTCACGGACGAGGAACTCGGTGCGGACGCGGGGTACGAAGACCCGGGCGTCGACGGCGATCCGCAGGCCGCAGAACTGCGCCCAGCCCAGGACGTGTTCGAGTGGCAGACCGGCGGCGCGCCGCTCCACCATGGCGTCGAGGCCGTCCGGCGTGCGTGCCGCGGAGATGAGCAGTCGCGCCTCGTCCTCGGCGAAGACACAGCCGGCGGCGCGCAGCCTGGTGACGACGGTGGAGGGAGCGAGAGGTGAGGGGGAAACCGACATGAGAGCCTTCCGGGATGCCGAAGGGAACTCTCGCGGTCACCTATGCCCGGTGGACCGTACAGCCGTGAGGTGAGAGCACCCAGCCTGTGACAGCGGTAATGGGTCTCACCTCCTCGGTACGTACCGGAGCCGGCAACATTACCCGAGCCGGGCCGCGTCGCGCAGACGGATCAGCGACTCCCGACGGCCCCGCCGCTGGTCGCTGTCCGTCGGAACCGGCGGCGGTTTCCCGTCAGAAGACGTCCGGGCACCATGGACGGCGGGGAGTCCGCAGCAGCGTGTCCGCGAGCGCTGAGGCCCCCGGGCGTTCCTCCGCCACACGGCCCAGCGCCGTCAGCCGGACCGCCGACTCGTCGCCGAGGTAGAGCGCTCCCAAGTCGCCGACGCCCAGCGACAGATCGGCCGACTCCGTGGTCGCGGTGCATGACGCCCCCTCCGGAGAGGCGTCCAGCCGGAAGCGGCCGGCCGAGAGTCCCGCGGGGTCGTGCACATCGAGGACCAGGGAGCCCGGGGCCGGGTAGGTACGGGACTCCAGGGCGCGCGGGATGTCCAGGAGCTTGATCCAGAGAAAGTCCGCATGGGTGGTCAGCCGCGCCGCCCGGGGGTCGGGCAGCAGCAGGGGGAGGAGGTCGTCGGGGGCGCGGAGGCCGGAGACGACCGTGGTGATCCAGTCGGCCGACAGCAGGAAGTGCCACAGCGCGCGCTCCGCGGCCGGGGTGGCCGCGATCAGGCCGGTGACCGTTGCCCGGCAGTGCGGCCGCTTGGCATCCCACCGGTCGTCCGGGACATAGCTGAGCAGGCCGTCGACCCGGCCGCCGGCCGCCGAGCGGTAGACCGCGTAGAAGGGCTCCCGCCACGTCTCGGAGGGCATACGGACCTCGCCCGTGTTCCGGAGCCACCAGCGCTCGTCGCGGTCGACCGCGCCGTGCTGTGCGGCGCGCAGCCGCTCATGCAGCTCCGGGCCCGTCTTCCGGACGTCGGGGCCGTCGACGAGGTCCACCCGGCCGCCGTCGTCCGGGCCCGACCAGCGTGGGTCCAGGCCGGCCCGCGCCACGTCGACCTCCCACTCGGAGACCCAGGCCGCCGGGCCGAAGCCGTACCGCCCGTAGATCGGGTACTCCGCGGCGATCAGGGTGGACAGGACATCGCCCCGCTCCTTCGCCCGCGCCTGGTCCTCCGCCATCATCCGGCTGAGCAGCCCCCGCCGGCGGTGCGTGGGCGAAACGCTCACATTGCTGACCGCGTTGGCCGTCAGGGCCGCGCCGCCGGGCGCCGTGATCTCCTGCGGGAAGCTGCGGTACGTGCCGACGCACCGCCCCGCGTCGAACACTCCCTGGGTGCGGTCCATGATCAGGCCCGCATGCCGTATCTCGATCTCCTCGTCGGAGATCTCCGGTGAGCGCAGAAAACCGGTCGACAGGGCGCGCACCCAGTCCGGCAGATCGGAGCCGGTGATCGTACGGATGTCGAGGCTCATACCGGCCACGCTAGGCGAGACCGCCCCATCCGGTCGTTCGAATTATTTGCGGGCCGTCCCGGCCGGTGCCGGACGAACGCCCTCGGCATCCGGACGACGGTGTGCGCGGCCGTCCGCCGCCGTGGGTCATGCGAGCAGATCGTCCACCTGGGCCTCGCCCGCGCGGTACCGGCGGGCGATCTCGGCGCTGCAGTCGTCCGCCGTGCGCTGGAGCTGCTGCCGCCGCCGCGACACCTGCTGCTCGCAGCGGGCGAGCCGCCCCATCGCGCCGTGCAACTCCTCGTCCGTACGGGAGTCGAGATCCGACAGCTCGACCTCGGACAGCATGTCCTCGGCCAACTGCCGGTACTCCTCGCTGTGCGGGGTGCCCAGCGTCACATGGCGGGCCGAGCGGTTCCGGGAGGGCCCGTCGGCGAGGATCTCCCCGAGCCGGTCCACGACGGGCGACTCGGGTGCGGCACGCCTCTCCTGCTCGGCGCCGAGGATGTCGATCCGCCCCTGCAGCAGCCGCCGTACATAGCTCAGATCGGCCTCCTCCTGCTGCGACTCACGGCGCAGCGCCCGCAGTTCGGGAAGCCGTAGCTCCCGCAGCTCGTGGCGCGGCACGTCCGGCAGGGATGCCGTCCTCTGCGTCGGCGGGCGGGTGGTGGTGGTCGTACGGGCTGTCGGTACGGGACCGGGTGTCTGCCCGGTGTCAGGTGTGCTCATGGGTCATCCGTCCCCTCGTCCGGTGCGGCGCCAGGTCACCGACGTGCGCACCGCCTGTGAGCATCGTGCCACTGTGCGAGGTGCACGTGCATCGGCACCGCACCCGATGGGACCCGGACGGGTGCAGGGCATCATGGTCCGTATGCGTGCTGTGGTGCAGAGAGTGAACGGGGCGAAGGTCGTCGTGGACGGCGACACGGTCGGCGAGATCGTCGGCCAGGGCCTGTGTGTGCTGGTCGGGGTCACCCATGAGGACACCGTGGCCAAAGCCGCCCAACTGGCCCGCAAGCTATGGTCCGTACGCATCCTGGAAGGCGAGAAGTCCTGTTCGGACCTCGATGCACCCCTCCTGGTGATTTCGCAGTTCACTCTCTACGGTGATGCCCGGAAGGGCCGCCGGCCCACCTGGAACGCGGCGGCGCCCGGTGAGATCGCCGAGCCGCTCGTCGACGAGGTCGTCGCGCAGCTGCGGGCTCTGGGCGCGCACGTGGAAACGGGCCGCTTCGGAGCGGATATGAAGGTCTCGCTCACGAACGACGGCCCGTTCACGGTTCTGCTGGAGGTCTGACCCGGCCGGGTCCCTGTCCGGCCACGGGGGGCGGGGGGGCCCATGACCCCCCCCCCCCCCCCCACCACC
>NZ_JBQQBW010000065.1:0-39044 GCF_052245415.1 Streptomyces sp. 8N706
ACCTCCGCGATCGACCAGGCCATCGCCATTGCCGGTGCCTCCCTCGCCGGGCCGGTCTCTCCGGCCACACACATGACCGTAGAAGTTGCCGCAACGGAAAGCGCAAGCCCGAAGCCCTGTTGGACAGACACCAGGGCCTGACCCGTCGGACAGGCCCTAGTGAGCTGGTCTTGAGGTCTGGTCTCGCCACATGAGTCGTGTTCTGTTTCAGATCACGGCTCCGCCGGTGACAGTCACGGTGGTCTGCGGTCTGCTGTTGCCATGGGGGACAACAGGCTGGAGCCGCTGGTGTTATCCGAAGCCGAGCGGCTGACATTGCAGGGGTGGGCCAAACGCCGAACAACCGCGCAGGGTCTGGCGAAGCGGGCACGGATCGTGCTGGCGTGTGCCGACGGGCTGAGCAATACCGCGGTGGCCGCGCGGCTGGAGACCGACCGTAAGACAGTGGCCCGGTGGCGAAGCCGGTTCCTGCGTGACCGGCTCGACGGTCTGAGCGACGAGCCGCGCCCGGGGTGCCATGCACCATCACCGACGCCCAGGTGGAACAGGTGGTGGTGCGCAGCTTGGAAGAGGTCCCAGCCGGGGCGACGCACTGGTCGAAGCGGGAGCTTGCCAGGCGGGTGGGGATCTCGCCCACAAGTGTGCTGCGGATCTGGCGGGCGTTCGGGCTGCAGCCGTGGCGGACGGACTTCAAGATCTCCCCGGATCCGCTGCTGATCGACAAGATCCGTGACGTGGTGGGCCTGCATCTGGCGCCGCCGGCGAACGCGGCGGTGTTCGCGGTGGACGAGAAGCCGCAGATCCAGGCCCTGGAGCGGACAGCGCCGGTGCTGCCGATGCTGCCCGACACCCCGGAGCGGCGCAGCTTCGACCACGTCCGGCACGGCACCGTGGACCTGTTCGCCGCCCTGAACACCGCCACTGGCAAGGTGATCGGCAAGCTGTCCGCGCAGCACCGGGCTGTCGATTTCCGGGACTTCCTGGACGAGATCGACCGCCAGACCGAGCCCGGCCTGGCGGTCCACGTGATCTGCGACAACCTCTCCGCGCACAAGGCACCGGTGGTGCACAAGTGGCTGCTCGCGCACCCCCGGTTCGACCTGCACTTCACGCCGACGTACTCGTCGTGGATCAACCAGGTCGAGCGGTGGTTCGCCGAGCTGGAGCGGCGCTGCCTCGAACGCGGCGTGTTCTGCTCGCTCGATGAACTCAAGACCGCGCTCGAGGACTGGATCAAGAACTGGAACGACAACGCCCGGCCTTTCCCATGGACCAAGACCGCTGACCAGATCATCGACCGGATCTGCCGCTACTGCGACAGGATCTCTGGACCGGGACACCAGGCTAGAGGATCCCCCGCTCGCTGGCCCGCGCCAGCGCCTCGACGCGATTGCGCGCGTTCAGTTTCTCCATGGTCCGCTGCAGGTAGGTCTTGACCGTGTTGCGGGTCAGTCCGAGGACTTCGGCGATCTCCGGGTTGGTCTCGCCCATCGCCACCCTGCGCAAGATCTCGTACTCACGCCGGGTCAGTGAGCTCTCCTTGAGTTTCCTGGTGAGCACGACGTTCAGGTCGTGCTCGAGGTCGGCGCGGACCACCCGCTCGCCGGCGTTGACCCGTTGGATGACGTCCACCAGATCCGACCGCTCGGCGTCCTTGACGACCACGGAACGGGCACCGGCGCCGAGCGCCTCCTCCAGGGCGGCGTGCTCCGGATAGGCGGTGAAGACCACGACCTTGACCCCGGATGCGTGCGCACGCATCCCGCGGATCACCTCGGGGGCGAGCATGTCGGGCAGCCGGAGGTCGAGCAGGACGACGTCCGGCCGCAGTCGCTCGGCCGCGGCGATCGCCTCCCGACCGGAGCTGGCGTATCCCGAGACGGTGATCCACGAGGTGCTGCCCAGGGCCAGGGCGACGCCGTCGCGGACGATCGGGTGATCGTCCACCACCAGCACGCGGACGGTGGGTTCGCTCATGCCGGCACCCACGCCTGAACGGTCACCCCGCCGTCCTCGTTACGGCCTACGGTCACCCGGCCCCCCACTCGCTCCAGCCGCTCCGACATGGCCGGGAGGCCGAGTCCCTCGGAGATCTTGCCGCCCTTCCGCGGCAGGCCGACGCCGTCGTCGGCGATGGTCACGGCGACGCCCCCGGAGACGGCGAACACGCTCACCACGACGGACCGGGCCCGGGCGTGCTTCTCGACATTGAGCAGCGCCTCCCGCGTCGTGTCGGTCAGCGCCTTGAGGGGAGCGGCCGGCAGTCCCGGCAACTCGGTGATGGTGACCAGGCGCGCGATGATCCCGGTGCGCTCCTCGAAGGCGCGGCAGTCACCCCGCAGGGCAACCCCGAGGGCGACCTGCTCCGGTGACGCGCTCAGCGCGTGCAGGGAGGTCCGCAACGCGGCGGCGGCCTCGATGGCCTGCTCCTCGATGTCGCCCAGCCGCGCGTGCAGGGCGTTGTCGGACGGCAGCTCGGCGACCAAGGTGCTCAGGCCCGCGCCGATGGTGAAGAGCATGGCGCCCACGGTGTCGTGGAGGTCCAGCGCCAAGCGGCGGCGCTCCTCGTGGACGGCGACCTCGGCCGCGTGCCGGGCCCGCTCGGCGACGACTGCGGCGGCGGCGGCCCGGCTCGCCGCCTGCTCCAGTGCGTGGACGGTCTGGTCGCCGAAATGCGACTCCTCACGGTTTGCGCCGTAGAGGACCCCCAGCAACCGGCCCTCGTGGACAACCGGCACGGCGATCATCGCGCCCAGGCCCTCGGTCTCGGCCTGGACGTTGAAGTGGTGGGTGATGGTGCTGGAGCGGCGGTAGTCGCTGACCCACAGCGGGCGCCGACGCAGCAGCACTTGCCCGCCGAGGCCGCAACCGGTGGGTACGACCAGCCCGTTCACCGCGGGTGTCCGTGCGTTGACCGTGTGCCCGAGGACGAGCCGGTCCTCGCCGTCCGGTTCCCCCACCCACGCCACGTCGACGCCGCTGAGTTCCGGTACGTCATCCGCGATCCGGCGCATGGCGCTGGAACGGTCGAGCAACGCGAGGATCTGGCTGTCTTCCTCGGTGAGCTTATGCAGGACATTCCGCTGTGACCGGTTCCGGCGCCTGTCTGCCACGCCCCTCATCCTAGGTCGCCTCCCGCCCCGAGCACAGATCCGGACCCACCCACTCCGGTGCCGCCCATCCTCACCTGCGGTTGCTCCGGTCACCATCTCCGAATGGAGACCTCCGTCTTGATACCTCCGCATGGAGCTACCCCGCGCCCCGCTCTGGGCCCAGAATCGCGCCACTCACCGAAGTCGTCGGAGGAAACCGCACACATGCCCAGCCACACGCCCCTTCTCAGCACCATGCAGAACGTGCCGCTGCTGATCCGCAGGCTTCTCGAGAACGGCATGCACCTGCACGGCGACAGCAAGGTGGTCACGGCTACCGACCAGGGCACCAGGAGTGCGTCCTACGCCCAGGTCGGCCGCAACGCCGCCCGGCTGGCCCACGCCATGGCCGGCCTCGGCGTGCGGCCGGGCGGCCGGGTGGCCACCTTCATGTGGAACAACCAGGAGCACCTGGAGGCCTACCTCGCCGTACCGTGCATGGGCGCCGTGATCCACCCGCTGAACATCCGCCTCTTCCCCGAGCAGCTGACGTACATCGCCAACCACGCCGAGGACGACGTCGTCATCGTCGACGCCTCCCTGCTGTCTGCCTTCGTCCCCCTGCTGCCCGCCATGAGGACCGTGCGGCACGTGATCGTGACCGGGGAGTCCGATGCGTCGGTCGTGCCCGGCGGGACGGTGACCTTCCACGACTACGGACGGCTGCTGGAGGGCCTGCCCGAGACCTACGAATGGCCCGACGTGGACGAGGACCAGGCGGCGGGCATGTGCTACACCTCCGGCACCACGGGGCACCCCAAGGGGGTCGTCTACAGCCACCGTTCGCTGTACCTGCACTCCCTGGGCATCAGCCTGCCGGACCTCATGGACATCTCCGCCCGCGACCGGCTGCTCGCCATCGTCCCGCAGTTCCACGCCCAGGCGTGGGGGCTGCCGTACGCCGCGTTCCTGACGGGTGCCTCGCTGGCCATGCCGGACAGGTTCCTGGCCCCCGGCCCGCTCGCGGACTTCATCGCCGCAGCCCGCCCCAACAAGGGCGCTGGGGTGCCGACGGTCTGGCAGGGCCTGGCCCACCACGTCCAGCAGCACCCCGAGGCCGACATCTCCTCCCTGAAGGAGGCCATCGTGGGCGGCTCCTCCTGCCCGCCCTCCCTGATGCGGGCCTACGAGG
Source organism: Streptomyces sp. 8N706 (assembly GCF_052245415.1). NCBI lineage: Bacteria > Bacillati > Actinomycetota > Actinomycetes > Kitasatosporales > Streptomycetaceae > Streptomyces > Streptomyces sp. 8N706. The sequence goes on from NZ_JBQQBW010000065.1 coordinate 4,285, forward strand.
ACGAACTCGGCATCCGTCTGCTGCACGCCTGGGGCATGACCGAGGTGTCGCCCCTGGGCGCCCTCGCCCGCGCCCCCGAGGGGGCCGACGGCGAGGACGCCTGGAGGTACCGGCTCAGCCAGGGGCGCTTCCCGGCAACGGTGGAGGCCCGGCTCATCGGACACGACGGGTCGGTCCTGCCCTGGGACGGTGCGAGCGTGGGAGAGCTGGAGGTGCGCGGCCCCTGGATCACGGGCTCGTACTACCTCGACGACGACCCGGAGAAGTTCCACGACGGCTGGCTGCGGACCGGCGACGTGGGCACGGTCACCCCCGACGGCTACCTCACCCTCACCGACCGGGTCAAGGACGTGATCAAGTCCGGTGGTGAGTGGATCTCCTCCGTCGAGTTGGAGAACCACCTGATGGCCCACCCGGCCGTCGCGGAAGCGTGCGTCGTCGGCGTGCCCGACGACAAGTGGGGGGAGCGCCCCCTGGCCACGGTGGTGCTGCAGGAGGGCAGTGAGGCCACCTACGAGGAGCTGCGGGGCTTCCTCGCCGGGAAGGTGGCCGCCTGGCAGCTCCCGGAGCGGTGGGCGCTGGTCCCGGAGGTGCCCAAGACCTCGGTCGGCAAGTTCGACAAGAAGGTGCTGCGCAGCCGGTTCGCGGGCGGGGAGCTGGAAGTGGCCGTCATCGCCTGAGCCGTAGGCGCCCGTTTGGACCACCGCTCCCACCGCAGAACACACAGATATGAGCCGTTTCCGGATCTATCCTGACAAGGACCCCGAACCGGCCGCAGTCCTCCATCTCAGCCGGCTCGGCCACGTATTCCTGTACTCCGACGCGGAGTTGCGCCGGGCCATCGCCGAGCCCAGCGGGGAACTCGACGCGCCGGGCACCCTCCTGTCCCGCTGCACCGACTCCCTGCTCCGCTCCCGCGCCGCTGGTGAGTCCACACGCCAGGCACGGCGGACATGGGCCCTGCGTATGACCGCCGACCTCACCCGCGACGGCGCGGACGCCGGGACCGGCCGGCGGCCCGGGAGCTTCGTACGCCGTACCACCGACCTGAAAAGAGCGTCATGAGCCACGCGGCACCACCCCCCGGGCGTCAGGGGCCCCGCCCCGGCGCGGCGGCTCCCCCGGAGGCCGACCCGACGAGGCTGCTGGCCCAGCGCCTGCGCCCGGTCTTCGCCGTCACGGGCGCCGTCGTCGGCCTGTACCTGCTGAACGCCCTCCTCGCCGCCCAGGCGCGGGAATTCCTGGGCATCCAGGTCGTCGGCCCGCTGAACATCGGTCTGGCCCTCGGGCTGCTGCAGTGCGTCACGACCGTCTGGGCCGGCCGGTGGTACGCGCGACACGCCCAGGCCTCCCTTGATCCTCTCGGGGCCGGTCTGCGGGCTCCCTACGGGGGCCAGGAGGGCGAGCGGTGACCGCCATGGCAGAACTCGTGGCCTCCGAGCACTTCCCGGTGTTCACGGTCTTCACCACCTTCGTCTCCAGCGCGCTGTTCCTGGCGATCTGGGTGACCTCCGACCGGGTCACCCCCGGTGACTTCTACATCAGCGACGGCCGGTTGACCCCGGCGCACAACGGGATCGCCCTCTTCGGCGGCTACATGTCGGCCGCCACCCTGCTCGGGAGCCCGGGCCTCGTCGCTCTGGCCGGGTACGACGGCATCTTCCCGTATCTGCTGGGGCCGGTCGTCGCCTGGATCGTGATCATGCTGCTGGTGGCCGAGCCGTTCCACAGCACCGGGCGGTTCACCATCGGCGACTGCCTGGCGCGGCGCCTGCGTCCGCGCCCCGTGCACGCCGCCGCGGGGTTGGCGACGCTGGTCGTCTCGCTGATGTATCTGGTCGCCCAGCTCGTCGGCGCCGGAGCGCTGGCCGCACCGATCCTGGGGTTCACCGGCTCGGGCGCCCAGAAGGGCATCGTCGCGGCGCTGGGCGTGCTGATGATTCTCTACGTCGTGATCGGCGGCATGCGGGCGACCACGCTCGTACAGCTGGTGAAGGCCGCCTTCCTGCTGGGCGGGGGCCTCTTCCTCGCGTTCGTGGTCATGTCCCGGTTCGGCTGGAACCCGGCAGGCCTGCTGCGGAAGGCGGCGGACCAGAGCGGGGTAGGGGACCGCTTCCTCCAGCCGGGGCTCCGCTTCGGCGACGACGTCGTGAGCAAGGTGGATTCCCTGAGCCTTCAACTGGCGCTCCTCCTGGGGGCAGCCGGGCTTCCACACCTGCTCATGAGGCTCGGGGCGGTGCCCACGGCGCGCGCGGCGCGCGGATCGGTCCAGTGGGCGGGGCTTCTCACCCTGGTGTTCTGCCTCACAGCCGGCGTACTGGGGCTGGGGGCGGCGGCTCTGGTCGGCTCGGGCACCATCGCAGAGGACAACCCGACGGGCAACACGGCCACGCTCCTGCTGGCCGAACTCGTCGGCGGGCCCTTCCTGCTGACGCTGATCTCGTGCGTGGTGTTCACCACGATCCTCGCCGTCGTGGCGGGGGTCGTCCTGGCCGCATCCACGGCGCTGGCGCACGACCTCTATCAGGCCGTGCTCAAGCGGGGCACGGCATCGGAGAAGCGCGAGGTCATCGTCGCACGGAGCGCGGTCGTCCTGATCGGGCTGATCGCCACCGCCCTGTCGATGTACGCCCAGAACATCAACATCTCCTTCCTGGTGGGTCTCGCCTTCGCCGTCGCCGCGTCCGCGATCCTGCCGGTGCTGCTCTACAACCTGTACTGGAGGGGCTTCACGACCAGAGGTGCGACCTGGAGCATCTACGGAGGCCTGCTGTCCTCCGTGTTGCTCGTGGTCTTCTCCCCGGCCGTGTCCGGCGATCCGGCCGCCCTGCTGCCGGATTCGGACTTCGCACTCTTCCCGCTCCACAACCCCGCTGTGCTCTCGATCCCGATCGGGTTCCTGCTGGGCTGGCTCGGGTCCTTCCTCGACACGAGCGAGCGGGACGGGGCCGATATCGCCGAGACGCGGAACCGTATCCTGGCCGGTGTCCGCACCCGCTGAAGTCCTGTCCGGCCACAGGCGTCCCAGGCCGCACGCATACGACCCCTGGCCCGGTTGTCCGCCGGGCCGGGGGGCCATTCCCATGTCCGCGAGGCCCATGTCCGCGGGGCTCGCGTCCGCGGGGCTCGCGTCATTCACGGCGACGGCCGCGACCTCGCCGCGGTGCTGCCGGCCGACCTGCGCGAGCAGGTGGAGTGATCGAGAGCGACCGGGTCCAGCTCAAGGCCGTGCTGGCCAACTGCGCCGAGCTGGACGCCCTCGCCAAGCACGTGCGGACCTTCGCCACATGGTACCTGCGCGGAGCGCAGAGCCTCGGCCTGCGCTCCGCCTACGTCGCCCGTTCCGTCGGCGACCCGCCCACCTCCTCGGACCGGTTCGACCTGCACGCCGACGGCCTGGCCGACCTGGCCGACCAACTCGACAACGCCTAACGAGGACTGACGGCGCGCGAAAAGGACCGCCCCTGGAACGCTAACCAGAGCACCCTGATCAGAGAGAACACCGAGGTACGGTCAACTGACTTCTCGTTCTCGGCTTCCAGAAGCCGATGCATCGCTCGGTGGGCGCGGGCCGGTGCTTGCTGGTCGTGATGAGCTGCAGGGAGTGATTGAGAGCCAGCATGATCCCGACCAGCTCATACACCAGCTGGTCGGCATCGGTGTCCGGCAGGTCCCCGACGGTGGTCGCGCGCCGGATGTGGATGCGCACGTCGCGCTGCCACAACGCGTCCATGTCGGCGCGTCTGATCACGACCTCACGCATGCCCTGGCTAGGGCCTGTCCCAAAGTGAGGTCAGGAGCCAGTCGTTGCTGACGGCGATGTGGAGGATGGCTTCGTATCGGACGGCGAGTTTGTCGTATCTGGTGGCGACGGCGCGGTGGCGTTTGAGTCGGTTGATTCCGCATTCGACGGCGTGCCGGGCTCGGTAGTCATCCGGGCTGAACCTGGGAGGGCGGCCGCCTCGGCAGCCGCGGCTCTTGCGGTGTTGTTGTTGGTTGTTGGTCCGCTGGTTCGGGAATGGTGCAGGCGATGCCGCGTCGGCGCAGGTAGGCGCGGTTGGCTCGGGAGCTGTAGGCCTTGTCGGCCCGGACCTTGTCGGGCCGTGTGCGGGGACGGCCTGCGCCGATGCGCGGGACGTTGATGCCGTCCAGGACGGTCTGGAACTGGGGCAAGTCGCCGCGCTGCCCGACGGTCACGACCAGGGACAGCACCTTCTGGCTCTGTTCACAAGCCAGGTGAATCTTGGTGGTCAGCCCGCCGCGGGAGCGTCCCAGCGCGTGGTCGTCTGGTTCTGCCGAGAGGCCACCGGGCGGCTCTTGCTGCAGCCCAGGGTGTCGGCGGGCGCCAGCGGCGTGCTGGTGCGCCCGGGCGATCGTTGAGTCCACGAGCGTCAGAGTGGGTCGAGGCGGGCCTTGAGCAGGCAGAACTCATTGCCTTCGGGGTCGGTCAGGACATGCCACTGCTCCTCCCCTGTCTGGCCGATGTCGGCCGGGCGCGCACCAAGCTTCAGAAGGCGTTCGAGCTCGGCGTCCTGATCGCGGTCGGTGGCGTTGATGTCGATGTGCAGCCGGGATTTCCCCTTCTCCGGCTCATTACTGCGGCTGAGGATGATCGTCGGCTGCGGACCACCGAACCCTTCGCGCGGCCCGATCTCCACCGAGCCGTCGTCCTCGCGATCGAGCACGACGAAGTCCAGGACCTCGCACCAGAACCGCTCCAGCACCTCAGGGTCGCGGCAACCGAGCACGAGCTCACTGATACGACATGCCATAACGAAACCTGCTCTCAGCCTGGGAATTGGCGGGGAGGCCACACGCGAACCTCATGGCTCCCAGCAGCGAAAACAATCCCGCGACCGTACCGGACGAGGCGAGCACGGGTGAAATGATTTCAGGGTCGCCGCTGTCCGGGCAGCCGGGCAAGGCCGTTGGCCATGCAGTAGGGAAGCTGACTTCGAGAGTTCCTCAGCGGACGAACTCGTCGACCGTGCGGGAGAACAGCCCGGGTTGTTCGAGGTTCCAAAGGTGTCCGGCGCCCGGGATGATGCGCATAGTGGCGCCGGGGACACCGGCGGCGATCTCCCGGGCGCCTGACAGGTTCGACTGGTCCTTGGCGCCGTTGAGCACCAGTGTCGGGGCACCGATGTCACCGAGCCGGTCGCGCAGTTCGAGTCGGCCCAGACCTGTGAGCCCCGTGAGCAGCGTGGCCTTTCCCGCCCGGCGCAGGTCCTGCGCGGCCTGGTCCGCGTACTCGGCCCCACCGCCGGCGTACAGGCCATTGAGGACGTTCACGAGCATCCCCTCGGGCATCAGCCGCAGCATCAGGCGCTGTACGGAGTCCCGGCGCCGCCCCCGCGCCACACCGCCGGACAGGACCAGGCCCGCGACCTGAGCCGGCTCGGCGAGCGCAGTGAGCAGCGCGACGGAGACCGAGCCGGAGACGGCCACCAGGTGGACGGGCTCGGCCTGGCCGCGGAGCACCTGTCGTACGGCCGCGAGGGCTTCGTCCAGCGAGAACGGGCCCGGTGCGGCGCCGTGGCCGGGGAGATCGGGGGCCAGCACACGATGCCTGTCCCCCAGCTCCTCGATCTGCGGCCGCCAGGCGCGGCTGCTGGATCCGAACGCGTGCAGAAAGACGATGACTGCCACGTGATGCCCTTCAGATCAGCCGCGGTAGGCAGCGGCGAGCTGCCCCACGAGGGTGGCGAACGGCATGTCGAGGTCGCTGTACACCCCCGCGGCGTCCGGATGCGCGTTGTCCGCCAGGACCTCGACGGTGAGCGAGGCGTAGTCGCTCACGATGACACCCGCCTGCTGCAGGCGCAGCAGCCCCGTGGTCCGCTTGGTCTCGGAGAAGGTGCCGCACGCGTCGACGGCCACGTACGCGTCGTAGCCGCTCGCGGTCGCGGAGATCGCCGGGAATGCCGCGCACACCTCCAGCGAGACCCCCGCGATGATGAGCTTGCTGCGTCCGGTCGCCTCGATGGCAGCGCGTACCCGGTCGTCGTGCCAGGCGTTCACCGAGCTGCGGTCGATCACCTTCAGTTCCCGCGGCAGTACGGCCTGCAGCTCCGGAATCAGGGGTCCCCACATGCTGTCGGCGGCCGTGGTGGTGACGACAGTCGGAAGGTTCAGGCGCAGTGCGGCCTTGGCCAGGCCGGTGACGTTGTGCTTCAGCTCATCGACGCCGATGTCCCGTACGCCGGTGAAGAGACCGATCTGGTGGTCCACGAGGAGCACGGCTGCGTTGTCGGCCGTCAGGGGGGTGTGGAAGCGGTCCTGCATGTCTATCGCTCTCCTGTCGAGGTCTGCGTACGCGACGCTCGGTACGCGGAACCAGCATCGACACGCTGACCTGCTGGAACAACCGCGATCTGGCACACTTTCGGTGAGCTGGGCTCACCAATGGACGGGGCGGACGAGTGGAGAAGCACGAGATCGAGACCTTCCTGGTCTTGGCCGAGGAACTGCACTTCCGCCGCACGGCCGAGCGCCTGGGCCTGTCGCAGGGAAGGACCAGCCAGATCATCCGGAAGCTGGAGCGCCGCGTCGGCACCCCGCTGTTCGAGCGCACCAGCCGGCGCGTCGCGCTGACCCCGGTCGGGCGCCGACTCCGCGACGGGATCGAACCCGCCTACCGGCAGATCCAGCGGGAAATCGCCAAGGCGTCCGACGCCGGGCGCGGCATCCAGGGGACCCTCCGCGTGGGCTTCCTCGGCCCGGGGACCGCGCAGGCACTGACCGGGATCATCGAGGAGTTCCACGACCGCCACCCGGACTGCCGGGCCCAGCTCATCCTGGAAACACAGATCGACGACCACCTGGCGCCGCTGCGTGACGACCGCGTCGACCTGCTGGCCACCCTCCTCCCGGTGAACGAGCCGGACCTGACCGTCGGCCCGGTCGTCGTACGCGAGAGCTGGATGCTGGCGGTCTCCGCCGACAACCCCCTCGCGCGCCGCGACACGGTCGTCCTCGACGACCTGGCCGCCGACACGGTGCTCGCCGTCGACAGCGCCCCCGCGTACTGGCTCGACCAGCACCTCCCGCCGCGGACCAGCACCGGGCGGCCCATCCGCCGCGGGCCGTCGGTGACCACCTTCCAGGCGGCACTCGCCCTGATCGCGGCGGACGCCGGAATGCTCCCGGTCACCAGTCAGGCAGCCCTCTACTACCCCCGGCCCGACGTCGCCTACGTCCCCATAGCGGACGCACCGGAGGCCGCGTACGGGCTCGTCTGGCGGACGGCCGGCCAGAACGCGCGCATCCGCGCCTTCACCAGCATCGCCGCAGCTGCCTGATCGTTGTGCTCCCGGGGCACCGCGACCGGCTTGTCCCGCTGGGCCTGCTTCGCCCGCTTCGCATCCCGCCCCACAGCCCGGTTCCTCGCCCGGGCCAGCACCTTCGAACCGAGGCTAACTGGCGGGTTACTTGTCGGTTGGTTCGCCCTTCGTTACCGGCACGACGGCCGTGAGTTCAGCGTGACTGAGGGACTTTCACTGGGAACCCACGGCCTCTGCGGCAGGCAGGCTCGAAAGTGCGGTGGGCTCGTCGCCGCTGTACGGGCAGGATACGGGTGACTGGTGAGGTCGCATGTTCAGGTGTCGCGCATTCCGCAGACCGGCCTCATCACGGCAAGTGGTCGTGCGGCGAGGGCGTGAGACAGGTGAGGGTGGCAGAGGCCGGGAGGCAAGCGTGAAACGCAAGGTCGGATGCACGTGGCTGCCATGCTCTTAGCGGAGGCGGGCCAGCAAGTGGGCGTCGAGGAAGCCCCGCTCAGAAGCCGGGTCGTGGAGCAGCCGGGCGAACGTGACGAGCCCGGCCCCGGTCAGCAGCTCGGCGAACCGGTCCGCCGGCCAGCTATAGGCGGGCGTCACCTTGTGGTCGAAGCGGACCGGCTCGGGCCCGTCGGTCGCGAAGAACGAGACCAGGAGCAGGCCACCTGGTGCCAGGGCACGCGCCTGCTCGGCGAGCAGCGCGGGTAGTTCCCCAGGAGGGGTGTGGATCATCGAGTAGTGGGCCAGCACGCCGCCGAGCGCGCCGTCCTCGACTGGCAGGGCCTCCATCCGCGCCTCGTCGAACTGCAGCGTCGGATGGGCCCGCCGGGCGTGGTCGACCATGGCTGGGGAGAGGTCGAGCCCGAAGGCATCCAGCCCCAGGTCGTGCAGCATGGCCGTCAGATGTCCGGGCCCGCAGCCGACGTCGGCCGCCCGCGGGTTTCCCGTCCCGCGCACCAACTCGGCGAAGGTGCCGACCATGGCCCGCGCGAACGGCTGCGTCTCCAGCCGATCAGCGAACATCGACGCATACAGCTCGACGATCCCGTCGTAGGCCGCTCTGGTCCCATCCTGGTGCTCCACCACGGGAAGGAAATTAACACCCGCCGTTCGCAGCTGATCTCCCGCCCCGTGCCGAATCCCGCGCCCGTCGTCGCGGACGCTCTCAGCTACCACGACAAGACCACCACCCGGCTCCGCAACGAGACCGGTGGGACCTGGAGCCGATACGCCGCTGGCGACCACAGTCGGTCACCAGCGGGCTGGGTTCCTCGGGGAACCGGCGACAGTTGATTGGGCGATCACACCAGTACCGAGGCCGAGTCAGCGCTATCGGGGGAGCTGGGCATGGATAGTTTCCGGGTCCGGGGCCGGGCGTGACGGTTAGGGAGTGGGCGAGCCGGCGGGCCATGGGCCAGCCGAAGCCGCCACCGCCGTTCAGGTCGGGGGTGCGTTCGCGTGGCGGCGCCGGGCTGGGGTCGCTGACGGCCACGTTCAGCGTGTTGTGCCCGGCGGACAGTTCGAGGGTGTACCGGCCGCCGTCGTGGCGCAGGGCGTTGGTGATGAGTTCGGACACCACCAGGACAAGGGTGTCGGCCGCCCTGGGGTCCGGCGGGGAGTGAGGCTGGTCGACCCCCGTGGAGAAGGGTCCGCCTACCTCATATATCCGCTACAGCCCCACACGCCCGTCCGGCCGGACCCCGGCGCATGGCACTCACTGGGCAAAGTTATCGGCCACTCTCGCTGCGCTTTGCTGGCTGATCTCGGCATCCCCCGTACTACCACCCAACTTGCCGCTCAACACCATCTGAGCCAGTCCACAGTCTCGTACCACCTTGCCCAGCTTCACCGGGCGGGGCAGGTCACTCGGACCCGGGCGGGCAACCGGGTGTACTACGAGCGGCGTGCAGAGTCGGAGGCCCTTGTCCTCCAGCAAGGAAGCACGCTCGCGGCAGACGTCCCCGGGCGGCGCGGGGACGAGATGGGGATCGTTTCGGCCTGAGACGCGTGTCCCGGAGGTGCGCGCCCTGCCTGCTATCGAAGTTTCCGCACGGGCTGGAGACCGGTCATGGAGAGCCCCTGCGTCCGAGTCGGCTGTATACCGCGATAGGCGTGCCGAGAGCGGGCCGGCAGCATCGGGGGGAGGTGTCGTCCTCCGCGTCATGGGTGAGCGCGCTGTGGCGGAGCCGGTGGAGCGTCCATCCCTCCCCGGTCGTCGACGTCCTCGGGTCGGGCGAGAGGGTTGGCGAGCAGCCGGGTGGACTCCTCGAAAGAGTTCTTCGGCCTGCCGGTAGGAGAGCCTGGCTTCGTTCATCTTCAGCAACAGCGTTTGTTGGCGTGTTCCGGAGGCAGTTGGTGATCTTGAGGCTCGTAGGCGAAATGACGGCGCTGTCGTCGCGAACACAGGTGTTCGTTGTCGGCTGCGTGCCCTGAGAAGCACACGGATGAACGTGCCCAGCTCGCGACACCTGCCGATCCTTCTTGACCTGAAGCTTAGTTGAGGTATTAACGTCGCGGCATGTTGATCATCGCCTGATGACAGGAGAAGACCTCATGATCCTCGTGACCGGAGCCACCGGAAATATAGGAAGTGCCCTCTTGCAAGAGCTCCAGGCGTTCGGCGCCGGACCGTTGAGGGGGCTCACCCGTGACATTGCACGGGCCGCGTTCCCGGAAGGGGTCGAAGCCGTTGCGGGTGACTTCGCTGAGACAGCCTCGTTAAAGCCCGCGTTGGAGGGGGTCCGATCGCTGTTTCTTGTGTCATGCATGGGTTCGGACGCCGAGATCATCGAGGCGGCCCAGCGGGCAGGTGTGGATCACGTAGTGCTGGTCTCGTCCATTACCGTCCAGACCCATCCGCACCTGGGCCCCGCCGGCGAGAACTTGACTGTCGAGCAGCTACTCAAGGACAGCGGCATGACGTGGACGATCCTGCGGCCGACGCAGTTCGCCTCGAATGCCCTGTGGTGGGCGGGAGCGATCCGCGAGCACGAAACGGTCTGCGTGCCCTATGCGGACATCGGTCTCCCCACGATCCACCCTGCGGACATCGCATCGGTGGCTCGGGTGGCACTGACCGAGTTCGGCCACCAAGAGCGGACGTATGCGCTGACTGGTCCGGAGAGGGTCACGGCCCGGCAGCAGGTCGGGGCCATCGCGGCAGTACTGGGGCGGAAAGTGCCGTTCGCCGAGATCAGCCGACAGGAAGCCCATCGTCAGATGGCCATCTTCCTGGGCGACGAAGCCGCTGACGCGGTGCTCGACCTGACGGGTGGCGACGTCAACGACGAGCTGCTCATGGTACGTGACACAGTTTCCCAGATCACCGGTGCCCCGGCCAGGACGTTTCAGCAATGGGCCTCGGAGAATGCCACCGCCTTCCGTTGATCCGCCCGATCCTGAGCACGGTCATCAAGCGTGCCCCGACAGCGGGACGGCTGGCTGTCGGGGCAGGCGGTGGGGCAGAGATCAGCCAGCCTTCGTGCGAGGCCAGACGTCTCCACCGCCCCGGGCAGGCCCTTGAGGCCATCGCAGACGAGCATGAGCACATCGTCCAGGCCGCGGTTCTTCAGCTCGGTGAACACGTGCAGCCAGTACTTCGCGCCCTCACCGCCGTCGCCGGCCCAGATCCCCAGGACGTCGGCGGCACACGACCGGTCGAACAGTTGCGGAGCGGCCTCGTCCGCACACCCTCCGCTGCTATACCGGCTCGGGGAAGAAGGACGCACGACAGAGAACAGCTCGGGGGAAAGACGTGGCAGGACGCGAAGCGGGCGCGTTGGGGACGGCTGGCCGCAGGCCGTTGAAGGGGCCGTCGGGCACAGGAGACTTTTTGCGACTGGTGCGCTTCCTGGTGCAGCGGCCTCGGCGCGGCGATCGGTGGCTGCCGCCGATTGAGATCGACGGCCGAGGCGGCGGGTCCGTCCTTGATGCACTGACGCAGCGGCTGGCCGGTGCCGACCGGCGGACGCCGTACTGCGTGGTGACGGCCCCCGGTGGCGACGGCGGCCCGGTCAGCGTCGGCCACGAAGGCGCGGCGGCGCGGGGGTCCCTCTCCGGCGACGTGGCACGGTGGTCCGACAGCCCGGCAACGGCACGATGCGGCGGTGTCACGGCCGACCGGGATCTCGGCCATGAGCAGGTCGACGCCCTGCGCGAGTTGCTGGACGACGTCTGTCACCGGCTGGCACCCCCGCGCGATGGCGAGCCGCGCCTGCTGATCCGGCACTACTCCTTGGTGACCTGGATGATGAGCCAGGACCTGACCGACGTCGGTCACCCCGACGATCACCCGACCGTGCTCGCCGCCCGGCTGCGCGGCTTCCGACGCGGAGTCAACCGGCCTGGCGTCGACGTCGCTGCAATGGGTTCGCCGTGGCCAGTATTGCAACCGGTATGGCACCTGCTCCTGGTGATGGTCCCCCCGGCGGTCTTCCGTGCGGTGGCCAGCGGACGCGTTCCCGGGCTCGGCCGCACCTACCGGTGGTTCCTGCGCCAGCCGTACGTGAGACCGGCGCTGTCGGGGGACTTTCTCGGCCTCGCCGAGCGTCTCACCACTGGGTACCGCGCGGAGGAGCCCGCAGATCATGTCGCCAAGTTGCTGGTCCACGCCTTCCTGCAGGACCTGCGCCGTGTGTACCTCCGCCGACCGTGGCGACCGCGCGGCTGGCGGCGCACGGCCTACCCTGTGGTTGTGGTCCGCGGCACGGCACCGCACGACGCGGGCCGGACGCTGGTGCGGCTGGTGGAGCAGGTGCGTGAGGACACCGGCTCGCTCGTCCCCGTACTGCTGGTGTACGCGGACGACCAGCACGACTGCGGCCCCGGCCGGCCTGCATCCGATGACGCGCTGGCCCTGGCTGACCTGCAGGCGATCAGCTGGGAGCAGTACGCCCCCGTATCGCACGGCAGTCGCCGCTCCCGGCCGCGTCCCGCAGCGCAGGCCCGCGCTCGTGGCCACCACCGGCTACGGGTCGAGGGGCCTGTCGACGCCGAGCGGGTGCCGGAGTCCCTGACGGTCGCGGCTCCGGCCCCGCCGTGGTTCGCCCGGCGCCTCGTCGCGGTCGTGGCCTGCCTGCTGCTCCTGGTGCCGGCCGCGGTGTGGACCGGGCAGGGGCTGGGTATTCCCGGCTGCTTCCACCTGCCCTTCCGCGGCGACGTGACGGTCCGTGACGTCGGCGGGGAGTGCATCGGCTACAGCGAGTCCGCCGCGCTGACTTTCAACGACGAGCCCGGCCAGGAGAGGCTGCACTCCGTGCAGGAGCGCATCTTCGCCCAGAATCAGGAGGCCAGGGACACGTGGGAGCGCGGCGGGCGGCGGCGGCCGTACGTCACTGTGGTCTACCTCGGCACGTTGACCGGCCGCGCCACCCGCAACGGCGAGGAGGCGTACGCGGCCGAACGTGAGGGGCTGGAGGGCATGGCAGTCGCCCAGCACATTGGGGTGCAGGCGTCGGTGAACGGCTACTCCGTGCCCTTGCTGCGGATCGTCATCGCCAACGCCGGCTTTCAGATGAAGCACGCCGACGTCGCCGTGGACATGATCGCCAAGCTCGCGCGCAGGCAGTCCGACGCTCCCGTGGTCGGGGTCGTCGGCCCGGTCGAGAGCCGGACCTCGACCGCCGCCGCCCTGCAGAAGCTCAACCAGATCGGGATGCCGACCATCGCACCCGCCCTGTCCGCCGACGGCATCCACCGCAACTCCGCGCTCTACCTCCAACTCGCCCCGCCCAACCGGGAACAGGTCGAACTTGTCGCCGACTACATGCACCGGATGGGGTGGAAGGGCACGCATATTTACTACACCGTCGGCCAGAACTCCAGCCGCGACGATGACCTGTACGTCGACACGCTGGTGGACGACCTCGTCTCGCGGCTCGGGGCGGACGTCCGGCCCGCGCCCCGGCTGTTCCGCAGAGGGGACCAGCTCACCGAGGAGTGCGGTTACCGGGGCATGCTCTTCTTCGCCGGGCGGTGGTCGGAGTTCGACAGCTTCCTGGAGGCCCTGCGGAACTCGTGCAGCGGAAACTGGCCGCGGCACCTGGTGGCCGACGACTCCATCAACCGGTACATGGCCAACGAGGCTCTGCGCCGGACCGCGCCGGACAACCTGACGTTGCTGTACATCTCCAAATCCGGGCTCGCCACCTGTGATGCGCTGCGCCGCCGCCGTGACTCGGACGTGGTGGCGAGCGATTTCCTGGCCGCGGTGAGCGCTCCGGACCTGCTGCACCCGGCCCGGTGCGTCGGCGGGCCGGGCCCCCAGCAGTGGGTCGGCGAGCAGGTCGGACTCGCCTACGACTCGACCATGCTGTTGGCGCGCGCGGTGCAGCAGGTGGCCGGTCGCGTACGCGTGGAACCCCAGCGCTGGGACCAGCGCATGCTTGACCCGGCGGCCGTTCACACCGAAATCCTGCGGCAGAACGAAGCCGGAGGCCTGCCGGGCGTCACCGGCCGTCTCAGGTTCCCCCGGGGTTCGGGCGAACCGGTCGGAAAGCGGATCTCGCTCCTGCGTGTGACCCACATCCGCGACATGAATACCTTGCCGACCGAGGTCTTCGCCTGCGGACCGCGCGACCAACGCGGCGCCACGCGATGCCTCGCACCGCACCATAAGGAGGACTGAGTCACGTCACCTGGTGAGACGACGACCGTACCGCTGGTGTACGAAGGGGCGTTCCCTGAGGTCCGGTCACCGCGCCCGCGGACGGCGGCCTCGGTGGAACGAGATCCCCGAGGCCCCACCCGTACCGATGCAGCAAACGACCTCCGTCGCCTGCACCCATCCCCCTCGCCTTTCTCAGACGTTTCGCGGCGGTCTGGTGGCTGTGGAGGCAGCCCCGAGCTGAGTCAGGAGAGGACGTCAGGAGCGGGCCCGTGCGTGGTCAACCCGCCCTCGGCACTGGACATCAGCCGGGAGGCCACGAGCCCGGCCGAGGAACACGAACGATCGTCGCACTCCCGACCTCACGCGTACACCACGGCCCCCGCCTTGTCGTACAGGGTCGGCGCCCGACCGTGTGCGGCAGAGCGGGGGCTGCGGAGATACATCGGCCCCGCCGGCAGCGACCACTCCACCAGGTTGAGGCGCGCCTACGTCTACTCCTCGACGGCCCCTCCGATACGCCGAAGATGCTGCCGGAAGGTGTACGACGGATCGGCAGCGTGCCGCGCCAGGAAGTCAGCGAAGTCCGTCTGTCGGCGCAGCGTCTCCCCTGCCCGGATCCTGCGGGCCTGTTCGCGCTCGGTCTGCCGGATCCGGTGCGCGGTCGCCAGTACCTCCTCGGCGCACTCGGCCGCGACGAACAACACGCCGTCTTCGTCGCCGAAGACCACGTCGTCGTCGCTGACCAGGTGCGGCCCGAACCGCGCAGTGTCCAGCGCCTCAGGCTCCCGCTCGTCCAGCCGCACGGGGCCGGGCGGGTAGTGGCCATAGCTGAACACCGGCAGACCGATCTCCGCCAACTCCGGGGTGTCGCGGTGCAGCCCCCACACCACCAGGCCCGCCAGTCCGGCTGCCTTGGCCTCCAGTAGCAACAGATCGCCGACACAAGCCTCGTCCAGCCGACCTCCGTTGTCGATGACCAGCACATCACCGGGTACGGCCCGGCTGAACGCCTCCAGGAACACATCCACGCTGCCGTAGTGCCGCGCCGGCAACGCACGTCCCACGATCCGATGTCCGGGCACGACCGCGCCGATGCCGGGCGGCGCGGCGCGCAGCGGCACACCTGTTCGGACACAGGCATCGGCCAGCAGAGGTGTGGACACATCGGCGACAGCCTTCACCATGACATTCTCCCTGGCGCGGTCCCGGGCCGGCGGCGGATGCAGCGGACGGCGCTGGGATCCTACCGGCCGCCCACCGCACTACGTCCGCGGCGCGATGCCGGCCTGTATGACCCGGCTTCGCCGACGGCAGCCGACAGTCCGCTGTAACCGCCCAGGGGCCCGGGCGGGCAGGGGCCGACCCCGCAGAGTGATCAACGCGGGGTGCTCTCCCGGGCCCGGCTCCCGGGAACTGCTGTTCGTCGCCAACCTGCCGAAAGCAGCTGAGGATTCCCGGGCCCACGGGGCAGTCCGGCCGGCCCTGGCCGTGCGAACCTCGCACCTGCGAGGTACCCCTCCCTGGCCGGACTACCAAAAGATACGTACAGGGCGCAGGCGACAGCATGCGCCCGCCACAAGCCCGGAACGCCGGGTCGTACCATCACCACAACAGGGGGACACTGTGAGCGTCACACGTACCGCGGGAATCGTCGCGGCAGCCGTCCTGGCCTGCACCGGCCTTGCTGCCACCACCACCGCGAACGCCGCCGAGCGGGCTGCGGCCGGGGCTTCCGCCGACTACTGGCCCTGGTGCTGGACCGCACCCGCCGGATCGCTCGAAGTCCGCTTCGTCGACGACGACACCGACTGCTTCAGCGGCACCGGCTGGGTCGGATTCGGCAACGACTGGCCCAACGGCGCCAGGGTCGCGACCCACAACAACTGGGGCGTGATCCACATCAACACAAACGGCCGTGAATGGGACCTCAACTTCGACCGCAATCAGGTCCACACCCTGCCTCCCGGCAGCAAGATCTACGGCGTCTTCCTGAACACCCGTCCCTGACCACCGCCGTGAGGGCCCGTCCCGTCGATACGGGAGGGGCCTCACAGTGGCGGTGACGGGGCGGTGACACGGGACTGGGACGGGGAGCGCGGCCACTTCGCGCGGAAGACGCTGCAACGGAGAGTCCGGCAGATCCACCCGGCCCAACTGCTGACCGGCGCGGACGGCATGGCCGTTGCCCAGGCCCGGCTTCTTGAGTTCTCCCTGCGGAGCGGCCCCGGCAAGATCGTCTGGTGCGAGTGGTCGCTGAGCCCGGCTCACACAGCAGTCGTCGACGCCAACCAGAAGATCAGCAACGGTACGGCGCTCAAGACCGGAGATGAGCTGTAGTGAGTGACGATGGTGCTGGCGGATCGCGGGCGTGTCCCCCGGAAATCGCACGCCTACGCGTGTCTGTGTCCAGTGCCCGCACCGGAGACAGGATGTGCGCTGCGCCACACAGCCTCGGCGCTTGACCTTGTAGTTGCTGTAAGGGTGAACATGGCGCCATGTTGTCCATCAGCGAATTCAGTGAAATGTGCAATCTGTCGCCGCAGACGCTGCGGTTCTACCACTCCGAGGGTTTGCTCGTCCCGGTCGACGTCAACGAGCAGACCGGCTACCGCTCGTACACGTTTGAGCAGGTCGAACAGGCCATGCTGATCACCGTCCTGCGCGGCACGGGAATGAGCGTCAAGCTGGTCCGGCGTGCTCTGGACGAGCCGGACGCGGCACCCGCCCTGTTGCAGCAGCACAGTACGGAAGTGCAGCTCCAGCGGCAGGCCCAGGACGAGGCGATCAGCGAAGCTCACGAGTTCCTCAGCTCGTGGCCGCAGGCGCGCCTGCGCCACGCACCCGAGATGACTGTGGTGTCGAAGCTGGTACCCGGCCCGACGGCCGGGGCTGACCAGTTCGACTGGGACGAAGCCGATGCCGCCGTCACCGCCACCGTTCAGGAGGTGGTCAAGACCGTGGTGTCGTGCGGAGCCATTGTGTCGGGGACCCCTTGGCGAGCCTTGGCATCCGAGACCCCGCAGCAGAAGAGGCAGATCCTCACCGGCGAGGGGCCGTGCTGGCTGGTGAAGGTTCCCGTCACGGCGGACGAGAAAGCGGTCGCCGCTCTGCCCGGCGACGTCGAGGTGCAGATCTTCGAGGCTCGGGACGAACTGTCGCTGCTCATCCCGGGCAAGAGCTCGATGGCCAAGTACGCCACCGCGCTCTCGCGCCTGGTCATGCATCCCCTCGACGCCGCCTACGTCGACATCTCCCGCATGCGCCATCTGCTGCACGACGAAGGCGTCGAAACCACCGCGGCAATCTGCAAGCTCGACGGGACCAACGCTGACGGGTGACCTGACGAGCGGCGACCCCTCGCACCGAGAAGTATCGACGGTACTCGCACGCGCCCGGCCACCACCCGCACCAACCTGCGGAACGGCCCCAGCTGCAGACCCGTGAACGATGCGATTCACTTCGACCGGGACGCCGAGACCACCCGCACCGCACCGTGATCGCCTACCGCACCAGCCAACCGATCATCATCGAGTTGCGAGACATCCCTTTACGGGACCACAGGCCGGGCCGCATCGGCGGAACGGCGCCGCAGATCCGGAGCCCGGTGGGCGGTGTGCTGCGGGCGCCAGGTCGCCACCAGCGCGACGGCCAGGAGCAGCTCGGCGATGTCGCCGCCGTAGTAGCCGTAGTACATGATTTCCGCGGCGCGCTGGACCTGGTCGACGGGCGCGTGGATGTTGATGCCGAATCCGCCGTACATCAGCTGCGAGATCACCGCGTGCGCGGCGATCGCCACCCCCAGCACCACCAGCCGCACCGGCACACCAGGCCGGGCCGGGGCCGGATCGGGACCGGCGATGACGTAGGCGAACAGGCACCCGGCGAGCAGGAAGTGCGCATGCAGCAGCCAGTGGAGCGCGGCGGTACAGGTCGCGCAGCGAAAGGAGCTGCTCTGCCATCGCCGCAGACCGCTCTGGGGCCGCCCGCAGCGGTCACAGTGGGGCGCGGCGATGGCACGGGCTCCGGCGGCCCGCAGGGCGACCAGAAGCTCGGCGACGGCTTTGGGGGCGGGCGGCTGTCCCGTGATCAGCAGGGCGGGGTCGGCGGCCAGAGCCCGCGCCAGGCGCCGCTGCTTGGTGCGGTCCCGGCTCAGACCCGTGACGACACGGTGGACCTGGTCGCGGGACAGGTACTGCTCGACGCGGCAGACCAACTCGACCGTCAGGTCGAGAGGGTCATGGCCGGGATCGGTGCCGACCGCAGTCACAGGTCCACCCCAGTGATCCGGGCCCGCCGGGGCCGCAAGCCGCCCGGGGCACCGTCCATACTGCCTGGGCCTGCCTGCGCTGCTTTCGGCGTGCGTGCGCCTGCCTCGGCAGCCACCGGCTCGATCAGGTCGTCCATGGTGCAGTCGAGGATGTCCAGCAGCGCCATGAGGATCTTCAGACTCAGCCGTTCCGGACGTTCGACAACCAGCCGGTAGACCTGGCTGGTGGACAGGGTGATGCCTCGCTCTGTCAGCAGCGGCAGCAGGTCCGTCGTGGAGAACATCCCGCACTCGGCCATGACCCGGCGCAGGTGCCAGCGGTAGTCGAGCTTTCCCATCTGCCTCACTCCGCTGCCGCCGGGCGCCCGTCGAAGGCCGGAGCCAGCGCCCGGGCCAGGGCCGCGTTCATGAAGTCGTCGCTGACGTGCGTGTACACGGCCGTCGAGGTGTCGCACTCGTGGCCGACCTGCTGCTGGATGAACCGCCGGTCCACGCCGTCCTCGGTCAGGTGCGGGACGTAGGAGTGCCGCAGGGAGTGCGGCTCCAGCGCCTCGGGCAGACCGAGGGCCTGGCGGTAGGCGACGAACCGGGCGTTGATCTCCGACGGTTTGATCCGTCCGCCGCGTTCGGTCACCCACAGCGCGGGGTGGTCGGCAGACCCGAACCGCGGCCGGACGTTGTCGACGTAGTCGGCCACCGCCTCCACCGCCCAGTCCATCACGGACAGCACGTTGCGGCGCCGCGGCGGCTGGCCGCGTTTGGCCTTGCCGTAGCGGACGTTGAGCGTGCCGTACCGGCCGAATGAGGGGGCCGCGGGGTTGCGGCCGAAGTCCGCCGGATCCAGCCGGGCCGCCTCGGTGCGGCGAAGCCCCCACCCGTAGATGACCTTGAAGAGGGTGGCGTCCCGGTAGGCCGCCAGTGCACCCTTGCGCCTGGCGCGCACAGCCCGCTCCACTTGGTCGTCCGCGTAGTCCAGGAAGCGCTGCAGCTCCTTGCGGGTGAACGGACGGGCCTCGGGATCGCCCTCGTAGTCGTTCAGGTGAGCGATGGTGTTCCACTCGTGGCAGATCGCCACCGGATGGGTGCCGAACCGCTCCTCGCACACCGCGGCCCACCCGTACCGGGGGTCGATCAGGTACTCGCTGAAGGTGTACGCCCAGGCGATGAACCAGCCGCGCTCGCGGGCAGGCAGCAAGTCAGTGAGACAGGTGTCGGCCAGTGGTCGCTCCGCACCCAGGCCGATGCCTGCGAAGAACCGCGTGACCAGCAGCGTCAGCGCACTGCCGCTGAACGCGCCGAGCAGCGAAAAGAGTGCGTAGAGGCCGAGGTTGAACAGGAACGCACTGCGGCGGCCGAACCGGTCGGCGAACCGGCCGAACAGCAGGGCGACGAAGAACATGCCGACGAAGGTCGACGCGAGCAGCGGCGGCAGGTCCGCTTTGGTCAGCCCGAACTCCTCGACGAGCACCGAGCTCAGCACTCCGGTCAGGAAGACCTCGTAGAAGTCGAAGAACAGACCGAGCCCGACGGCGACCGTGGCCCGGGTGTGGACCGGTGATGGGCAGCCGGTCGAGCCGGCTCGCGATCGTGCCGGTGTCCGGCGCGGTGTTCGTCATACCTCGTCTCCTCGGAGCTGACCAAGACGGGCTGAAAGTCTCAGCTGCGCTGGATCCAGCTGACCTTCCACTACCCACCGGAAGCCGGCAGACTCCCGGTGCCGGTGGCGGTCATTCCGGGCCGCCCTGCCAGGTCACGCGCATCGCCTCCGCCCCCCGGATGTGCGGCCGTTCCCTCCACGTGATGTCGCGGACGGTCAGCTCCGGGGTCCTGGTGAGCAGCACCCGCAGTCCCTCCTGGAGGTCGATGCGCCCGAGCTGGGCGCCGACGCAGTAGTGCGCGCCGTATCCGAAGGTGAGGTGTCCACCGGCCGGCCGGGTGAAGTCGATCACGTCGGGGTCCTCGAATCGGGCCGGGTCGTGGTTGGCCGACTCGACGGCGACGGTGAGGGCTTCGCCCGCGCGCACCAGCGTGCCGCCGACGTTGACATCCTCCCGCGCATAGCGGACGAACAGGCCGGCACCGGCGGAGGCATTGTTGCGCAGCAGCTCCTCGACCGCCGCCGGCAGCTCGGCCGGATTCGCACGCAGCCGGTTCCAGAGCGCACGGTCGCCCCGCGTGAGAACGTAGACGCAGTTCGGAATCTGGGTGATGATCGCCTCGAACCTGGCCAGCAGCATGCTGACGACCAGGTCGATCAGCTCGGTGTCGGTGAGCCGGTCCTCCTCGTCCCGGGCCTGGATCATCGCCGACATCAGGTCGTCGCGGGGGCGGACCCGACGCTCGGCGATGAGCCGCTCGGTGCAGGCGCGCAGGGCACCGAACCGCCGCATCATGTCCTCGGCGCCGACGGCGCTGCCGGGGAGCAGCGCCGCGCTGGTCGACTCGAACACCTCCCGGTCCGAGGCCGGCACGCCGAGCAGGTCGCAGATGGACAGCACGCTCATCTTCTGCGCGTAGTCCACCACGATGTCCATGCCCGGCCCGGCGTTCATCGCCGACGACAGCAGATTGTCCGCCGCCGTGTGCACCGTCGGGCGCTGCGCATCGATACGGGATCTGCTGAGGGCTTTGAGCAACAGCGTGCGCAGCCGGGTGTGTTCGGGGGCATCCATGGTGATCAGCCCGGCCAGGTCCGTCGCCTCCTCCTGGCGCGGGTAGTCCCGGCCGACCGACATCGCGCGGCTGAACCGCGCATCGCCCAGCACCAGCCGGGCGTCCGCGTAGCGGGTGACCAGCCAGGTGGGTTCACCGTAGGCGAGCCGCACCCGGAGCAGCCCCTTGCGCTGCCGCAGCTCCCGGAACCGCTCGTTGACCTCGATGCCGCGGCCGTCGTCGAAGGGGAAGTGCTCCAGTGCCTCTGTGGCGTCGGGAACATCGGGAACGGTCGTCATACGGGCTGTACCTCCGAAAGCCAGTCGTGCAGGTTCGCTGAGATCAGGTCGGCGTGCTGGGACAGGATGGTGAAGTGATCGCCGGGCAGCCTGCGCACGCGGTGCGCCAGTTCGGCCGGGAACGGGTGGTCCTCCGAGCTGGTGGGCATACCCGCGACGACCTCGCTGGCGAGCAGGTGCAGGATCGGCGCCTCCAGCGGGCCGGGCCGCCAGCCGCTGAAGATCCTGCTGTAGCCGCCCATCGCCGCGATCTGGCCGCTGGTGGTCACTGTCCGGTCCGGACGGTCGAGCGACATGCCCATGAGGTCACGTCGTCGGATCTGCTCACGCATGAACTCGCTGCGGGTCTCGGTCTGGTCCATCTCCTCCTCCGGCAGGTACGAGTCCAGCAGCAGCAGCGCGGTGACGGGGACGCCGGTCTGCTCCAGGTACGTGGCCAGGTCGTGCGCCAGCCAGCCGCCCGAGGAGTAGCCCGCGATGATCAACGGGGTGCCGGCCAGCTCACGGCGCAGCGGTTTCGCCAGCATCCGCATCAGGGCGGCACGGTCGGCGGGCAGTGGAGCCTCACCCGCGAACCCGGGCGACCACAGCGACCACACGTCGGACGCGGGGTCCAGCCCGGCGTGCAGGTAGGAGTAGGGCAGGTCCAGGTTGGGGAAGATCGGCGGGGTGAGGCCGACGATCGTGGGGCCACCCGCGCCCGCCCCCACCTTGCGCAGTTCGGCGAGATCGCGCGGATCGTCCTGGTCGAACGTGTCGCGGGTCTCGGAGGCCGCGCGGGCCAGGCGGAGGGCGACGTTGATCCGGCCGGTGCGGATCGCCCGGATGTAGAACGAGGCCAGGCTGCCGTCGCTTTCGTCGGCGTTCGCGGGCGCCGGGTCCACCGGCCCGGTGCCGGATTCCGAGATCTCGTTCCCGGACCGGGCGGTCCCCGCGATCTCGTCGAGCGTGCCCTCCTCGGCGCGGGCGGCCAGCTTTTCCAGCACGCGCTCGGTGAGATCGACCACCGTGGGATAGTTCAGTACGTCGGCGAGTTCGATCTCCACACCGGCACCGGTGGTGAGTTGATCGCGCAGATCCTCCGCGCCCAGCGAGTCCATCCCGAGGTCGCGGAACGTGTCCTCGGCGTCGACCTGGTCATCCGGTCCGTTGCCCAGCGCCCGGTCCAGGCACTCACGCACCAGCGTCTCGACGTGGCGCGTGCGCTCCTGCTCGTCCAGTGCCCACAGCACAGCCGCGGGCGAGCGCCGATCGGACTCGCGCGTCCCGGGGTCGTCGGAGATCAGCACCGGCATGGTCCACTCGCGCTCGATCCAGTACCGGCTGCGCTGGAATGCGTAGCCGGGCAACGGGATACGCCGCGCACCGGCGCCGTCCAGGACGGCACGCCAGTCCACCGCCGCGCCCATCACGTACGCGCGGCCCAGGGCGCGCACGATCGCCGCTGAACCGGTCACCGCGCTCTCCGTCTCCTCCGGCACGGCCAGCACGGCGGGACCGTCGGACAGCGCGGCGGCCATGGCCGCGGTGTCCCCACCGAACACGAGCAGCAGGCGGTGACCGTCGGCCCGCAGCTCGCGGGCAGCCAAGCCGGGTTCGGCAGCCGGCACCGTGCGGTAGTCGTCCTCGGCCGGACGGTCCCGCAGCCAACGGCCGGTGTCCCCGCACAGCACCGGCACACCGGGCGCGGGGGGCGGGACATCCACGACGTCGGGTTCGGCGCCCGCGGGGCACCCGGCCGCGATCCGCAGCGCCGAGGACAGGGAAAGCCACCCGACCGCCCAGGACGCGGCCAGCCGGCCGGATCCGTGTCCCGCCAACGCCGCCGGGCGCACCCCGGACGCGCACCACATGCGTGTCACGCCGGTCAGCACGGCCAGCGTGGCCGGGACCAACACGTCCGGCCGGTCCAGTGGTGGCACGTCCGGGTCACCGCGAAGCACATCCGTCAGAGACCAGCCGACCAGCCCGGCCAGCACTGCCGCACATTCGGAGAGGTGCTCGGCGAACGGCTCGGCCTCGGCGTACTGCGTGGCCAACGCGCGCACCACGGCCGGGGTGCACTCGTGTGGGTACAGGAACGCGGTAGTGCCGTTCCGCACGGCGGTGCCGGAGACCGCCACGGTGGCGCTCCCGGTGTCGTTCCGGCCCGTGCTCAGCGCGGTCAGGCCCGCGGCGAGGTCGGCCGGGCGGGAGCCGAACACCACCGCGCGGTGCGGCAGGTGCGCCCGGGCGGTGGCCAGCGACCACGACAGGTCCAGCAGATCCGGGCGCGCCCGGTCGAGGTACTCGTGCAGCGCGGCCGCCTGCGCGGACAGCGCCTGTTCGGTCCTGCCCGACAGGGTCCAGGCCAGCAGTGGCGGGACGGCCCGGTCGCCGGGCTCGATATCCGGGTCGGGCCCTGGGTCCTCCAGGATCACGTGCGCATTGGTGCCGCCGACTCCGAACGCGGACACGCCCGCCCGCCGGGGACGCCCGTCGCGTGGCCACGGGACTGCGCTGGTGAGCAGTTCGACCCCGCCCTGCGCCCAGTCGACCCGGGGGGTCACCGTGCCGATGTGCAGGGTCCTGGGCAGCGTGCTGTGCCGCATGGCCAGCACCATCTTCACCACGCCGGCGACTCCGGCTGCGGCCTGGGTGTGGGCGAGGTTCGACTTCACCGCGCCGACCAGCAGCGGCGGCCGGTCGCCGCGGTGGCGGCCATACCCGGCCAACAGCGCCTGCGCCTCGATCGGGTCGCCGAGCGCGGTGCCCGCGCCGTGCGCCTCCACCGCGTCGACGTCCGCGGGCGACAGGCCGGCCGAAGCGAGCGCGTCGGCGATCACCTGCTGCTGCGCGGTTCCGTTCGGAGCGGTCAGCCCGGAGGAGGTGCCATCGGAGTTGATCGCCGATCCGCGCAGCAGCGCGAGCACCGGGTGGTGGTTGCGACGTGCGTCGGAAAGCTTCTCCAGCACCAGCATCCCGGCACCCTCGCCCCACGCGGTGCCGTCGGCGGCCGAGGAGAAGGGCTTGCACCGCCCGTCCGGCGCCAAGGCGCGATGCCGGGCATAGTCGATGAACAGCAGCGGGCTGGACAGGACGGTCACCCCGCCCGCGAGTGCCAGGGTGCACTCGCCCGCGCGCAGCGACTGCACGGCCAGGTGGATCCCGACCAGGGACGAGGAACAGGCGGTGTCCACCGTGAGCACGGGCCCCTGCAGGCCGAACGCATAGGCCAGCCGGCCGGAGGTCACGCTGCCCGCGTTGCCGATGGAGAGCTGGCCCAGCATGTCCTCGGGCATCTCGCGGACCCCCGTGACGTAGTCCGCGTTGGACAGTCCGAGGAACACGCCGGTGCGGCTGCCGCGCAGCCCGGCCGGATCGATGCCGGCGGATTCCAGCGCCTGCCAGGTGACCTCCAGCGCGATCCGCTGCTGCGGGTCCATGCCGAGCGCCTCGCGCGGCGAGATGCCGAAGAACTCGGAATCGAAGTCGGCCGCGTCGTCGAGGAAGGCACCGTGCCGGACGTAGGAGCGGCCCGGCGTGCCCGCTTCCGGGTGGTAGATCTGGTCTTCGGTCCAGCCGCGGCCGGCCGGGAACCCGGTGATCACGTCCCGCTCCGCGGCGAGCAGTTCCCACAGCTCCTCCGGCGAGCCGACCCCACCGCCGAACCGGCAGCCCATGCCGACCACGGCCACCGGGTCGTCGACGGGGTTCTCCAGCTCCCGCAACCGCTCCCGGGTGCGCTGGAGTTCCGCGGTGACCCGCTGGAAGTACTTGACGAGCTTCGGATCCTCGCCCACAGCTTTCGATTCCTCTCCGGTCGGCCGGGCGGCCCCGGCTGCTGGCTCACGCATCGCCGAGTTCCCGGTCCACGAAGGCGTAGAGCTGGTCCACGGAGGCCGAGCTCAGCTCGTCCACCCCGAGCCCCGGCTCGCCGTCCAGCGCGTGCAGCGCCGCCCGCAGTCGTCCGCGCAGCGCGTCGCGCTGCGCGTTCTCGCCGGCCAGCGCCTCCTCGACCGCCTGCGCGAGTCCGGAGAGCTGATCCGGGCCGCGCTCGGCAGGGCCGTCCGCCAGTTCCTCCGCGCCGGCGGCATCCGGCGCGACCTCCGTACCGAGGTGCGCCGCGAGGATGGCCGGAGTGGGGTGGTCGAACACCAATGTGGCGGGCAGGTTCAGGCCCGTGGCGGTGTTGAGCCGGTTGCGCAGCTCGACCGAACTCAGTGAGTCGAATCCGAGGTCTCCGAACGGACCGTCCGCGGGCACCCCGTCCGCGGACGGGTAGCCGAGCACGGCCGCGATTTGCCCAAGCACCAGGTTGAGGAGCTGCCGGTCCCGTTCGGTGGGGCTCAGCCCGCCCAGCCTGCGGGCCAGGTCCGCCGGGGACTCGGCGGGCGCGGCGGACCGCGCGGAGCGCCGGCGGCGGGCCGGGCGGACCAGATCGCGCAGCAACGGCGGAATGCCCTCCTCTCCCAGACCGGCCACGGTGACCAGATCCAGCCAGATGGGCACCAGGTGGACCCTGTCCGAGCCGGTCGCGGTGTCCCAGAGGGCCAGGCCCTGCGCGACGGTCAGCGCGCGGATCCCGGTGCGGTCCATGCGGGCCCGGTCCGCGGCGGCCAGCCCGCCGCCCATCCCGTCGGTCGTACTGGTCCCGCTGTCCCACAGGCCCCAGCCCAGCGAGCGGGCCGGGAGCCCGGCGGCGGCCCGCTGGTTCATGAGCGCGTCCAGGAAGGCGTTCGCCGCGGCGTAAGCCCCCTGGCCCGCGGTGCCGAACACGCCGGCGGCGGAGGAGAAACACGTGAACTCGACGAGATCGAGCTCCCGGGTCAACTCATGCAGGTGCCAGGCTCCATCGACCTTCGGCGCCAGCACGTTCTCCACTTGCCCATCGGTCAGCGACTCCACCAAGCCGTCGTCCAGCACACCGGCCGCATGGACCACGGCGGTGAGCGGGTGTGCCGCGGGCACCTCGGCCAGCACCCGGGCCACGTCGTCCCGCCGGGCGACATCGCCGCGCGCCAGCTCGACGTGCGCGCCGAGCCCGCCGAGTTCGGCGACCAGTTCCGCGGCGCCGGGGCTCTCCGCGCCACGGCGCGAGAGGAGCAGCAGCCTGCGGGCGCCCCGGCTCGCCAGATGCCGGGCCAGCGTGCGGCCCAGCGACCCGAGCCCACCGGTGATCAGCACGGTGCCGTCGGGATCGGGCGTGCGGGCGGCCGAGCCGCCGTCGCTCTCCGCCGGACCGTCGTCGCGGTGCAGCCGGGGCACCAGCAGCTCGCCCGCGCGCAGCGCCACCTGGGGCTCACGGGCCGCGGACGCGACGGCGACCGCGTCGCGCAACGCGGTGTCGGTCGGCTCGTCGACGTCGACCAGCAGGAGGCGACCCGGGTACTCGTTCTGTGCCGAGCGAGCCAGCCCGTAGGCCGCGGACAGTGCCAGGTCGGGTTCGTCGCCCGCACGCACGCCGAGCGCGCGCTCGGTGCAGACCACCAGCAGCGAACCGGCGAACCGCTGGTCGGTGAGCCACACTCGCAGGTACCCGGTCAGCTCGGTGAGCGCGGCGCGGACCCGTGCGGTGACGTCGTCCCCGGCGGGACGGGCCGGGCGTAGCACCACCACCGGCGGCACGGGGTCCTCCGCGTCCGCCAGCGCCGCGAGGTCGAGCCCACCGATCCCAGGGTCGTGCCACCCACCGGAATCGTCCACTGTGGATGGCCGGCGCACGGGCACCCAGTCCTGTGCGAGCAGTTCCGCGCCGTCCTCGGCCGGTCCCAGCAGGTAGGACTCGTCGGCGGGCAGCGGCCGGAACACCAGGGAGTCCACCGTGGCCACGGTGGCACCGGTCTCGTCCGCCAGCGTGATCGCCACGTCACCGTTCACGCCGGTGGCGTGCACGCGCACCATCGAGGCTCCGGCACGGAACAGCGACAGCCCCGACCACGAGAACGGCATCGAGCCGCTGCCCTCGTCGATCCCGTCCAGCTGCGGGCCGAGACCGACCGCGTGCAGTGCCGCGTCCAGCAGCGCCGGATGCAGGCTGTAGCGCTTCGCGTCCCCCGCCGCTTCGGCGGGCAGGGCGACCTCGGCGAACATCTCCGAGCTCCCGTCGGGGTGGTCGCGTTGCCAGAGGGTCCGCAGACCTCGGAACGCGCCTTCGTAGCGGAAGTGCCTGCCCGCCACCACCTCGTCATAGACGTCCGCGACCGGGATCTCCCGCACATCCCGCGGCGGCCAGTGCGCGAGGGTCGTGTCCGGCGTCGCGGTGCGGATACCCAGGTAGCCGAAGGCGTGTGACCGCCAGGGGCCCGGCTCGGCCTGGCCCACGCCCTCCGGCCGGGAGTACACCCGCACCGGGCGGCGGCCGGTCTCCTCGGTGTTGCCCACCACCACCTGCACCGACACCCCGCCGTGCTCCGGCAGGACCAGCGGTGCCTCGACGGTCAGCTGTTCGAGCAGATCGCAGCCGACGTGCTCGCCCGCGGCCAGCGCCAGTTCCACGAAGCCGGTGCCGGCCAGCAGGGGGATGCCGCGCACCCGGTGGCCCCCCAGCCAGGAGTGCGACTGGAGGGACAGCCTGCCGGTGAGCAGCACGCTGTCGCCCTCGGCCGCGGACACCATGGCGCCCAGCAGCGGGTGGCCCACCGGGAGCAGCCCGGTGGAACGCAGGTTCAGCCCGTTCCCGTCCGGCACCAGCCAGTACCTCTCGTGCTGGAACGCGTAGCCGGGCAGGTCCGCCGTCCTGGCGGGCGCGGCGGGCAGCACGGCGGGCCAGTCCACCTCCACGCCCTGCGTGTGCAGCGCGCCGAGGGCGAGCAGCACGTCCTTGGTCTCGTCACGATCGGCCCCGCGCAGGGTGGGCACCCTCGCCTCGTCCGGTCCGGCATCCCGTCCGGCCAGCGCGGAAAGCACGGCGTCCGGGCCCAGTTCGAGCAGGACGCGTGCACCGGCCTCGCGTGCGGTGCGCAGCCCGTCGTGGAACCGCACCGCCTGCCGGACGTGCTCGGTCCAGTACGCCGGCGAGCGCAACTGCTCCGCCGTGGCCATCTCGCCGGTGAGGTTGGAGATCACCGGGATTTCCGGATCGTGCGCCGTCAACCCGGCCACCACCGTGCCGAACTCGGCCAGCATCGGTTCCATCAGCGGCGAGTGGAACGCGTGGCTGACCCGCAGCCGCCGGGTCCGCCGGCCCCGGCCCGCCCAGTCGGCCTCCAGTTCCGTGATGTCTTCGTCCGCACCGGAGACGACCACCGTGTCCGATGCGTTCACCGCCGCGACGGACACCCGCCGCGCGCGCCCCGCCAGCCAGGGGGCCAGGTCCTGCTCGGTGCCCTGCACGGACAGCATCGCGCCGCCCTCGGGCAGCGCGGCCATCAGGCGTCCTCTGGCGGCCACCAGCCGGACCGCGTCCGGCAGCGACCACACCCCGGCTACGTGGGCCGCGCTGATCTCCCCGATCGAATGTCCCAGCAGCAGGTCCGGGCGCACACCCCAGGAGTGCATCAGCCGGAACAGCGCGACCTCCACCGCGAACAGGGCGGCCTGGGCGTAGTCGGTGCGGTCGAGCAGGTCCGGTTCGCCATCGAGCACGGTCCGCAGCGGACTCTCCAGCTCCCGGTCGAACAGCTCGCACACCTCGTCGAACGCCTCGGCGAACACCGGAAAGGTGGCGGCGAGCTGCCGCCCCATGCCGGGCCGCTGCGCGCCCTGGCCGGTGAACAGCACGCACATCCCGCCGCCGGCCGCAGCGCCCACCGCCACATCGGGGACACGGCCGGTGTCGAGGTGGCCGCGCAGCGCGGAGATGAGTTCGGCCCGGTCCCGGCCGGGCACTGCCAGCCGGTGGCGGAAGTGGGTGCGGCGGGTGGCCAACACGTACGCCAGCCCCTCGGCGGAGGGAGCGTCGCCGGACTCGGCGAAGGCCAGCAGCCGGGTCGCCTGGGCGCGCAGCGCGTCCTCGGTCCGGCCCGACACCGTCCACACCAGACCGGCGGACGGCACTGCGGGCTCCGGCGCCTCCGGCTCGACGTGCTGTTCCAGCACGACATGGGCGTTGGTGCCACTGATCCCGAAGGAGGAGACGGCGGCGCGGCGCGCCCGGCCGGTCTCCGGCCAGGGCATCGCGTCGGCGAGCACGCTGACCCCGTCCACTCCCCAGTCCACCTTCGGGGTGGGGCTGTCCACGTGCAGCGTCTTCGGCGCGAGACCGTGCCGCATCGCCATGATCATCTTGATGATGCCGGCCACGCCGGCCGCGGCCTGCGTATGCCCGATGTTGGACTTCAGCGAGCCCAGCAGCAGCGGCCGGCCGGGCGGCCGGTTTTGGCCATAGGTCGCCACCAGCGCGGTGCCCTCCACCGGGTCGCCGAGCGGGGTACCGGTGCCGTGCGCCTCGACCACGTCGACGTCCTGGGTGGACAGTCCGGCGTCGGCGAGCGCGGTACGGATCACCTCCTGCTGGGCGGTGCCGTTGGGTGCGGAGAGCCCGTTGCTGGTGCCGTCGGAGTTGACCGCCGAGCCGCGCAGCACCGCGAGCACCTGATGGCCGTGCCGCCGCGCGTCGGACAGGCGCTCCAGCACCAGGAGACCCGCCCCCTCGGCCCAGATCGAGCCGTTCGCCCCGGCCGCGAACGCCTTGATCCGAGCGTCCCGGGAGGTGACGCCCTGGCCGCAGAACTCGACGAACGTCTCCGGAGTGCTCAGCACCGTCACACCGCCCGCCAGCGCGATCGGGCACTCGCCGGCGCGCAGGGCCCGCACCGCGAGGTGGGCGGCGACCAGGGAGGACGAGCAGGCGGTGTCCACGGTGAGGGCCGGGCCGTGGAACCCCAAGGCGTAGCTGATCCGGCCGGAGATCACGCTCATGGTGTTGCCGGTGATGCCGTACTGGGAGAACTGGTCGGTGCCTTGCCAGAGCATCTCGTAGTCGTTGCTGGACGCGCCGACGAAAACCCCGGCCCGCTCGCCCACCAGCGAGTCCGGCAGGATGCCCGCGGACTCCAATGCCTCCCAGGCCAGCTCGAGCACCAACCGCTGCTGCGGGTCCATCACCAGCGCCTCGCGCGGGGAGATCCCGAAGAACGCGGGGTCGAAATCGCCCGCCCCGCTGAGGAAGCCGCCCTCGCGCACGTAGGACCGCCGCGCCTGCTGGGAGTCCGGATCGGCGTCGTAGAGGTCCTCGATCGGCCAGTGCCGGTCCTCGGGAAAAGCCGAAATGGCGTCCGTGCCCGCGGCCACCAGGTCCCACAGCTGGGCGGGCGAGGCCACGTCGCCGGGCAGCCGGCACGACATGCCGATCACCGCGATCGGCTCGGCGGACTGCTCGGTCACGTCACGCAACTGCTCCCGGGTGCGTAACAGATCGGCGGTGACCCTTTTCAGATATTGCCGGAGTGTGCTGACTTCATCGGGCATGAACGACTCCCTGCGACGGATGGCCGGTCAGAGTTGGAAAGTGATCCGTTCGGTGTCGAGGCCGCGGACGACCACGTGCCTGCGATAGCTCAGTGAGTCCTCGTGCACGTGGAAGCCGCGCAGCCGGCGAGCCAGCTCACCGAACACGATCTCCGCCTCCAGCCGGGCCAGGCTGCTGCCGAGGCAGAAGTGTGCGCCGGCGCCGAAGGCGAGGTTCATCACGGCCGGCTTCCGGTCCGCGATGAACTGATCCGCCTTCGGGTGCACCCGCTCGTCCCGGTTGCCGGACGCGAGGACCAGGGTGACCACCGAGCCCTCGGGGATGTCGAGGCCGTTGATCCGGTCGGACCGCAGCGCGACACGGCCGGTCAGCATGATCGGGCAGTCGTAGCGCAGCGCCTCGCTGACCACGTCGCCGACGATCGCCGGGTTCTGCCGGAGCAGCTGGAACTGCTCCGGGTGGCGCGACATCGCGAGCAGGCCGTTGGTGATCAGGTTCGTGGTGGATTCGTGGGCCGCGGTGAACACGGTCACCACGACGTTCGTCACCTCACGCCGGCTCAGTCCGCGCCCGTTCTCCTGTGTGGAGAGCAGGCTGGAGATGAGGTCCTCGCCGGGGTTGCGGCGGCGCTTGTGGATGAGGTTCGCGAAGTAGCCGTGCAGTTCGGTGGTGGTGCGGATGATGCGGACGAGTTCCTCGCGGTCGAACATCGCGGCGGAGTGGAAGCTGGCCACCAGCGTGGGCAGCTCCGTGGACAGCGCCATGTCGCTGGACCACTCCCGCAACATCGGGATGTCCTCGCCCGGGATGCCCAGGAGAGTCGCGATGACCCGCAGCGAGAGCACCGCGGCCAGGTCCTGCACGCCGTCGAACTCGCCGTCGGCCAGGCAGTCGCGGAGCAGTTCGTCCACGATCTCGCGAATCCACGGCTCGAAGCGCGCGGTGATCCGTGGCGTGAACGCCTTGCTGACCAGGTTCCGCTGCCGCCCGTGTCCGGGATCGTCCATGAAGAAGATCGAGTTGAGCACCGGCTCGTCGCCGCGGTCGCCGAAGAGTTCCCGCATCCCCGGCGCGTTGAACGTGTCACTGCCCATGGTCGTGTGGCTCTTGAGCACCGCCATACAGTCGCCGTGGTCGCTCAGCAGCAGGGAACCGTCCGACGTCCACATCGGACCTTGCTCTCGCCACCGCTCGAACAACGGGTAGGGGTTCGCGAGCACCTCCCGGTCGAGCAGAGCGTGCAGCGGGTTGTCCAGCACGGTGGTCGGTGGGCGGCTTGGCACTGACATGGGCTAGCTCCTCTCCGTGGCACGGCCGACAGCGCGACCGGTGTCCGATTCCGCGTCGTCGAGCACTCCGTCGATCAGCGTGAACATCTCGTCGTCCGTGGCGCCGCTCAGGTCGGGCACCGCGGCCCGCTCATCGGCGGTGCCGTCTTCCTGGCTGCGCAGCAGTCGCCGCAGTGTCGTAGTGACCACCTCGGGGACGGGCACGGACGGAGGCCGCCGGAGCAGGGCCGCCTCCAGCTCCCTCAGGCTGTCCAGCACGACCCGCTCGGCCGGGTCGCCCTCGTCGACACCGAGCGCCTCGCCGAGGTACCGGGCCAGCGCGGCGGCGGTGGGATGGTCGTAGACCGCGGAGGCCGCCAGCGGCACTCCGGTGTCCGCGCCGAGCAGGTTGCGCAGCCGGACCCCGGCCAGCGAGTCCAGGCCCAGCTCCCGGAACGGCCGGTGCGCGTCCAGGTTTCCGGCCGGCCGGCCCGAAACGACGGCGACCCGGGCGGTGACCAGCTCCAGCAGCACCGACGACCGCCGCTCCGGCGCGGTGGCCGCCAGCCGTTCCCGCAACGCGCTCGCGGGTTCGGGCCCGGTGTCCGCGCCCACACCCGGCAGTCCGGAGCACAGGCGCCCTGGCCGTACGGCGGCGAACCGCGGCCAGTCCACGGCACCGACCACGTACTGCGCCGGACCGCCGGACAGTTCCCGCTCCAGCGCGTCCAGCGCCCGGTCGGCGGGCATCGGCGTGGCGCCGCTGTCCGACCGCGAGCCGACGGGCCAGGACGTGGTCATCCCGGTGTCCAGCCAGGGGCCCCAAGCCAGGCTCGTCGCGGGCAGGCCGCCGGCCTGTCGATGGGCTGCCAGCGCTTCCACGACGGCGTTGGCCGCGGCGTAGTTGCCCTGCCCCGGCGAGCCTGCGGTGCCGGCCAGCGAGGAGCACAGCACGAAGAAGCGCAGCGGATGGCCGGCGGTCAGCTCGTGCAGGAACCGCGCGCCATCCGCCTTCGCCGCGAACACACGCGCCAGCCGGTCCTCGGACAGCGCCTCCAGCACCCCGTCGTCAAGCACCCCGGCGGCGTGCACCACACCGGTGAGCGACCGCCCGGCGAGCAGCCCGGCCAGCGCCTCGCGGTCCGCCACGTCGCAGCCGGCGATTTCCACCTCGGTACCCAGCGCGGTGAGTTCGGCGCGCAGTTCCGTCGCGCCAGGGGTGTCCACGCCCCGGCGGCCGACCAGCAGCAGGCGGTCCGCGCCCCGGGCCGCCAGCCGGCGGGCGACGTGCGCGCCGATGCCGCCCAGCGCCCCGGTGATCAGCACGGTGCCGATGGGCTCCGTCGTGGCAGGTTCGGTGCGGGGCACCGGGACCAGTCGCCTGGCGTACAGCCGCCCGTCCCGGATCGCGATCTCGTCTCTGGCAGCCAGCGCGGCGGGCAGCGCGGCCAGGTCCCCCACGGCCGGTCGCAGCGGCAGGTCCACCAGGCCGCCGTGCAGCCGGGGCGCTTCCATGCCCGCGACCCGGACCAACCCGCACACGGCGGCCTGCTCCGGATTCGGCACGGTGTCCGCCGTGTCGGCCCGCACGGCGCCGCTGGTGATCGACCACAGGGGCGTATCCGCGCCTCTGGACAGCAGCGCCCGCAGCAGCGCCAGGGTGGCGGCCAGGCCGGTCGGCACCCGCGGCGTGTCCGAGCCCTCGGCCATCGCCAGGAGGGACACGATGCCGCCGCCCGGCAGGTCGGGCAGCAGCCGGTCCCAGTGCTCGCCGTCCACGGCGTCGCCGCGCACGGTGCGGGTCCCCTCGCCCAGCACGTCCGCCACGTCCTCGGTGAGCCGGTCCCAGTCCGCGCCCGGCGGGGCCACCACCAGCCACGGCCCCGGCGCGTCGGCGACCGGGCCGGGGGCGGGCAGCAGCGGCCACTCGACACCGTGCAGCAGAGGGTCGGCGGGGGCCCCGTCGTCGTCGGGCAGCCAGAACCGCTGCCGGGTGAACGCGTAGCCGGGCAGTGGCACCGCCCGCCCGCCCGCGCACCAGGCCGCCCAGTCCACGTCGACCCCCCGGGTGTGCGCGGTCGCCAACGCCGTCAGCAGGCCGTGCACCTCGTCGACGTCCTGCCGTAGCACCGGCAGGAAACCGTCCCCGCCCAGCGCCTCCTGGCCGAGCGCGCTGAGCGTCGCGCCCGGTCCCAGCTCCAGGTAGGTGCTGGTGCCCGCCGCGTCCAGAGCGCGCAGGCAGTCGTGGAAGCGCACCGGTTCCCGCGCATGCCGGACCCAGTACTCCGGGTCACGAAGCTCTTCGGTGACCCGTGTGCCGGTCACCGAGGACACGACCGGAATCACCGGTGTCCGGAAGTCCAGTCCGGCCAGCACCTCCCGGAAGGGGTCCAGAACCGGGTCCATGTGGTGGGAGTGAAACGCGTGCCGTACCGCCAGGCGGTGCACGTGGGCCACCCGCTGCGAGATCTCCCGCACCGCGTCCGCGTCCCCGGCGAGCACCACCGAGGCGGGCCCGTTCACCGCGGCCAGCGCCACCCGGTCCTCGCGGCCGCGTAGCAGTTCCGGCACATCGGCTTCCGGTACCTGGACCGCCACCATCGCGCCCTCGCCAGCGAGTTCGCGCATCAGCCGCCCGCGCGCGGCCACCAGTGCGCAGGCGTCGGCCAGCGAGAACACGCCCGCGGCGTGCGCTGCGGCGAGTTCGCCGACCGAGTGCCCGGCCACCGCGTCCGGCCGCACCCCCATCGTGGTGAGCAGCCGGAACACCGCCACCTGAACCGCGAACACCGCGGCCTGCGCATGGTCGGTGCGTTCACCGGGCCCGTCCCGGAGGATCTCGGCGAGCGGCCGGTCCAGCAGCGGGTCCAGCTCGGCGGCGATCTCCTGGAGGGCCGCCGCGAACACCGGTACCCGGTCTCGGAGCGACGTGGCCATGTCCGCGTACTGCACGCCCTGGCCGGGGAACAGGAACGCGGTCGCGCCATCGGCCGCCACTC
>NZ_JBQQBW010000066.1:0-37926 GCF_052245415.1 Streptomyces sp. 8N706
TGGGGTTGTTCTGTGTGGCACCTGGACCGCGCGCCTCTGGGAACGCGGCCCAGGGCCGTCAGTGGGCCGCCGTCAGGGCGGCGGAGGAGGCGTCCAGCGCGGCGGCGTGGGCGTCCATCCGCTCGGCGGCCAGGATCGCGGCGGCCGTGTCCGCGCGGGACGCGGCGACCACCAGCGCCCGCCCGGCGAGCGTGTGTGCCCTGCGGTGCAGGGAGTCCGCACGCGCCGTGCCGGAGCCACCCGCAGCCGTTGCGCGGACAGGCCGCCGGCCTCGCCGCAGCCGCGCCACCTGCTCGGCTATCCGCTCGGCGGCGCGGTCCAGGCCGGAGCCGGGATCGCCGTCGCCGTCCGCGGACAGGGCGCGCAGTTCGTCGGTCACGGCCAGCAGGGCTGCGAGATGCCCGGCGAGCTGGATGTCCAGCTCCTCCCCCCGGGAGCGGTGCGGGAACTCCGGCTCGGCCATGGTGTGGACCGACTTGGTGCGGATCGGTTCGTACATGATGGCCTCCAGCCAGGTCTAGGAGCCCATCCTAACTTAGATCGAGTCTAATGTTTACCCCGATCTGTGCCTGAAGAAGAGAAACAGGGGACAGAAAGGGCGCCGCCCGGCGGCACCGCCGGTAGCGCCCCTGCGGCGGGCTCCGGAGAGGGAGCGGCGGAGAGGCCGAAGGTATACGGCAGGTCGGGCCGCCCGCGCGGGCGCTCTGGCAGGGGCAGCCGCGGGCGCTATGGCATGGGGTACCTGCCCGGGCGCCGCGGTAGGCGGTCAGCCCAGCGCGGGTACGGAGGGTCGGCCGTCCGCGTGTTCGCTCAGGGTGGAGAGGGGCGTGTCCGCGCTGGCGCGCGGCAGGCGGCTTCGTGCGCGACAGCTGTGGGCGGGGTCGGCTGTCCGTGCGGTCTCGGCAGGGCGTCTCCCATGAGCGCTGCGGCAGGGCGGCTGTCCGTGGGGGCGCGCCTTACGGCTGGCCGTAGCCGTCCAGGAAGCGGCCGATCCGGCTCACCGCGTCCGTCAGATCCTCCTTGTACGGCAGGGTGACCAGCCGGAAGTGGTCCGGCTCCGGCCAGTTGAAGCCCGTGCCGTGCACGATCATGATCTTCTCGGCGCGCAGCAGGTCGAGCACCATCTGCCGGTCGTCCTTGATCTTGTAGACCTTCGGGTCCAGCCGCGGGAAGGCGTACAGCGCCCCCTTCGGCTTCACACATGTCACGCCCGGGATCTGCGTCAGCAGGTCGTACGCCGTGTCGCGCTGCTCCAGCAGCCGTCCGCCCGGCAGCACCAGATCGTTGATCGACTGCCGTCCGCCGAGGGCGACCGCCACCGCGTGCTGCGCCGGGACGTTCGCGCACAGCCGCATGTTGGCGAGGATCGTCAGCCCCTCCATATAGCTGGAGGCGTGGGCCTTGGGGCCGCAGACCGCCAGCCAGCCGCTGCGGTAGCCGGCCACCCGGTACGCCTTCGACAGTCCGTTGAAGGTCAGCGTCAGAAGGTCCGGCGCGATGGCGGCCGTCGGGGTGTGGGTGGCGCCGTCGTAGAGGATCTTGTCGTAGATCTCGTCGGAGCAGACGATCAGGTTGTGGCGGCGGGCGATGTCCGTGATCCCGGTCAGCAGCGCGTCGTCGTACACCGCACCCGTCGGGTTGTTCGGGTTGATGACGACGATCGCCTTGGTGCGGTCGGTGATCTTGCGCTCGATGTCCGCCAGGTCCGGCATCCAGTCGGCCTGCTCGTCGCACCGGTAGTGCACGGCCGTGCCGCCGGACAGCGAGACGGCCGCCGTCCACAGCGGGTAGTCGGGCGCCGGGACGAGCACCTCGTCGCCGTCGTCGAGCAGCGCCTGCATCGACATCTGGATCAGCTCGGAGGCGCCGTTGCCGAGGTAGACGTCCTCGACGTCCAGTTCGATGCCCCTGGTCTCGTAGTGCTGCACCACCGCGCGCCGCGCTGCGAGCAGACCCTTGGCGTCCCCGTAGCCATGCGCGCCGCCCAGCGAGCGGAGCATGTCCTCAAGGATCTCCGGCGGGCACTCGAACCCGAAGGGAGCGGGGTTGCCGGTGTTGAGCTTGAGGATGCGATGACCTGCCGCCTCCAGCCGCATTGCCTCCTCGAGCACCGGGCCACGGATCTCGTAGCAGACATTGGCGAGCTTGGTTGACTGGATCACCTGCATGCCGCCACTTTACGGGCGTGTAACCGAAGCGGCGCGGTGTTTTGAGCCACTGGAGTGCTCGGAGTGACTGTCCGTGACCGACCGCGCACCGGTCACCCGCCCGTCGCTCATCCGCGTCGGACGACCGGCTGCCGGCGCACCGACCGGCCCGCGAGAACATCCGTCCGCCGCCCGTCTTCGATGACAAAGCGGCCGTCGATGAGGACGTGCGGAATGCCGGTCGGGAGCGTGCGCGGGGCTTCGAAAGTGGAACCGGCCCTTACCGTCCGCGGATCGAACAGGACGAGGTCGGCGCGGTAACCCTCCCGTACGAGACCCCGGTCGGGCAGCCGGAGCCGCGCCGCCGGGCGGGATGTGAGATGCGCCACGCACTCCTCCAGGGAGAGGACTCCCAGGTCGCGCACGTACTTCCCGAGGTACTCGGGGAAGGTGCCGTACGCGCGGGGGTGCGGCTTGGCGCCGTGCAGAATGCCGTCGCTGCCGCCCGTGTGCACCCGGTGCTTCATGATCGCGCGGACGTTCTCCTCATGGCCGACGTGCTGGAGGACCGTCGTGCCGAGCCGGTCGTCGATCAGCAGCCGGCGGGCGGTCGCGAACGGCGGCTCACCGCGCTCGGCGGCGCTGCGGGAGACGGTCTTCCCCACGTGGCTCGCGAGCCCGGGGCCGGAGACGCCCGACACCTCGATCGTGTCCCAGTCGACCGGTACGCCGTGACAGCCGTCGGCCCCCTCCACCTCCATGGCGTGCCGGATGCGGCCGGCGGCCTCGTCGTCCCGGAGGCGGGCGAGGATCGCGGCCGGGCCGCCTTCGCTCGCCCAGCTCGGCAGCAGTGCCGCGAGCGTGGTGCAGCCGGGCAGATAGGGATACGTGTCCAGGCTGATGTCGGCGCCGTCGTCCAGGGCCTGGTCCAGCAGCGCGAGAAGTCCGGGTGCGCGCCCCTGGTTCACTCCGAAGTTCATGGTGGCGTGGGCGAGGTGGAGGGCGCATCCGGCGTCCCGGGTGAGGGCCACCATCTCCTCGTAGGCCTCCAGAGCCCCGGCCCCGTACGAGCGGTGGTGCGGGCAGTAGTAGCCGTCGTACGCGGCGACGACCCGGCAGAGCTCGGTCAGTTCGGCGCCCGACGCGTACATGCCCGGGGGGTAGGTGAGCCCGGAGGACAGGCCCACCGCCCCTTGTTCCAGTCCCTCGGCGACCAGCCGCTTCATCCGTCGCAGCTCGTCCGGCGAGGCGGCCCGGTCGTCCCAGCCGACGGCGAGCATCCGGACGGTGCCCTGGGGGAGGAGGTACGCGGCGTTGACCGCGATGCCCCGGCCGTCGAATCCGTGGTCGAGCCGGTCCAGGTACTCGCCGACGCTCCGCCAGCGGAAGTCGATGTCGGAGCCGTCGCCGTTCCAGCCCGTGATCTGGGTGCGGACCTCGGCGAGGACGCGGTCGTCGACGGGGGCGTAGGACAGGCCGTCCTGGCCGATGACCTCCAGCGTGACGCCCTGCGCGGCCTTGGCCTCATGGGCGGGGTCCCGCAACAGGGCGAGATCGCTGTGGGCGTGCATGTCGATGAAGCCGGGGGAGAGGGCGAGTCCGTCGGCGTCCACGGCACGTACGCCTGACGGCCGGGGGCCGTCGCCCTCGCGTACGACCGCGGCGATGCGCCCGGCGTCGACGGCGACGTCCGCCCGGTACGAGGCGCCGCCGGTGCCGTCGATGACACGGGCGTCCCGGATGACGAGATCCATGGCGGCGGCTGCCTTCCTGGTGTGGGGGCGCGCGCGGACCGGCGTGCGGGGCACGCGGGTGCCCGGGACGTACGGCGGGCCGGGGGCGCGGTGCCCTTGTCAGAAGAATGGGGTGCGCTTCTCAGGAGAATGCGCTACTCAGGAGAAGCGGTGCGCTTCTCAGAAGAAGGTGCGGATGAAGTCGGTGACCGTGCCGTCCTCCGCGACCAGCGGAATGAGCTGCCACTTGTCGAACGAGGTGCAGGGGTGCGAGAGACCCATCCCCACCCAGTCGCCGACCTCCAGTTCCACACCCTCCGCGACCTTCACCCACGCGTGCTGGTCCGACAGCCCCGACACCGTGAGCCCGTCCGCCGGGCGCTCCGCCCCGTCGCGCGCGGACCGTACGATCTGCGCCTCCGGGAGGTCGAGGTCGTACGCCGCGTCCCGCTTGCCCGCGTTCAGGAACGCCTGGCCCGGCTCGGGGCGTGACACGACCTGGGCCCACAGCCGGAACGCCGGGTGCAGCGAGCCCTCCTCCGGTACCCGTTTGAAGGGGGTCAGACGGCGGTAGTGGCCGTCGTCGTGCGAGACGTACGCGCCCGAGCGCAGCAGCTTCAGCAGCGGACGGGAGAGTTCCGGGGTGGTGGCGAAGACGTCCGCGACCGCGTCGAACCAGGCGCTGCCGCCCGCGCTCAGCATGATCTCGTCGACGTCCGCGAAGCGGCCCGCCGTGTCGAACTCGACGGTGAGCGCGACGAGTCGGCGCAGCCAGGCGGTGACACGCGCGCTGTCCGCCCGCGGCACCTCGCCCTCGTATCCGGCGACACCGACCAGTCGCAGGACGTCCGAGGCCGCGACGGCATCGGCGACCGCGGCGCACTGGGCCGGCGTACGGGCTCCCGTCCGCGCCCCGTCGCCGGCGCCCAGCTCGACCACGACATCGACCGGCCGCCGCGCCCCCGCGTCGCGCAGGGCCGCGTCCATCAGCTCCACCCCCCGCCCCGAGTCGACGTAACAGACGAAGCGGAAGCCGGGGTCGGCGTCCAACTGCCCGGCGAGCCAGCGCAGCGCGGCCGCGTCGACCAGTTCGTTGGCGAGGAAGACACGCTGGATGCCGAAGGCGCGGTAGACGCGGACCTGGGCGGGTACGGCGGCGGTGATGCCCCATGCTCCATGGGCGAGTTGGCGCTCGAACAGCTGAGGGGACATGGAGGTCTTGCCGTGCGGGGCGAACGCCAGCCCGTGCTCGGCGGAGTAGCGTTCCATCAGGGCGAGGTTGTGCTCCACGGCCTCGGCCGACAGGGCCAGTACGGGGGTGGTGAAGCCCCCGGTGAACAGGGACCGGCGCTCCTCCGCCAGGGCACCCACGGTCAGCCCCTCGGCGTCCGGCGGCAGGGCCTTGAAGCGGTGGTCGACCCGCTCGTGAGCGAGGCGGGCGACGGCGTTGTCGGCGGCCATGAAGCCTCCTGCGAATCCATGTTGCATGCTCTGCAACACCCATTGCGTATACCGCTTACCGCTGTCTAACATCCGGGCAACTGCCTGGTCAATGGTGGGCCACGCCCCCCTCGGGAGCGAGAGCAAGGAGCGCGAAGGACCGTGACCGCACTGCCGATTGTCGACGTCGTCTGCGTGGGCGAGTCCATGGTCACGTTCGTGCCGTTCCTCCCTCCGTCGTCCGCGGGCGCCCCGGTCGGCCGCCTCGCCGAGGTGCCCGTGTTCGAGCGTGGCATCGGAGGGGCGGAGTCGAACGTGGCCTGCACGCTCGCCCGCGGCGGGCACAGCACACGGTGGGTCAGCCGGGTCGGCACGGACGGCTTCGGCGACCATCTGGTGGCGGCCGTCGCCGCCGCCGGTGTGGACACGTCCGCCGTCCAGCGGGACGATCACCGGCCCACGGGCATCTACTTCCGTACGGCAGGTGAGCGTGCGACCTCGGTCCGGGGCCGCACGAGGGGGGCGGCCTCCCCTGGAGGGACGGCCGGAGCCGCCGACGGGGAGGGCGCGTTCTTCGGAGCGACGGCGTCGGCCGGCGCAGCCGCGTCCTCGGGAGGGGCCGAGCCGTTCGCCGAGGTCGTGTACTACCGCGCCGGGTCGGCCGCGTCCGCCATGTCCCCCTCCACCGTCCCCCGCGACCGCCTCTGGTCGGGCCGCGTCCTCCACCTCAGCGGCATCACCGCCGCACTCTCCGGCGACTGCCTCGCCCTGATCCGGGAGCTGACGGCGCGTCGGCCCGGCCGCCCCCTCGTCTCCTTCGACGTGAACTACCGCGCGGACCTGTGGCAGGCCGCCGCGGGCCGCGGAGGCGACGACGCCGGGGGCGTGGCGCGGCAGGGCAGCCCGTCCCGGAGAGCGGGCGCGGCCGTGCTCGCCGAACTCGCCCGCGGCAGCGATCTCGTCTTCGTCGGCGAGGACGAGGCCGAGGCCGCCTGGGACCTGCCCGAGGCCACCGCCGTACGGGAAGCCCTTCCCGAACCCGACACCCTCGTCGTCAAGCAGGGCGACAAGGGCGCCACCGTCTACGCGCGCCGTGCCGACGGCACCGACGACGTCGTCTTCGCACCCGCCCTGGACGTCGAGGTCGTCGCGCACACCGGCGCCGGTGACGCCTTCGCCGCCGGGTTCCTCTCCGCGACCCTCCGCGGACTGCCCGTCTTCCAGCGCATCCGGCACGGTCACCTCGCGGCCGCCGCGTCCCTCACCGTCCCCGGCGACCTCGGCACGCCTCCGTCCCGGAGCCACGCCGACCGTCTCGCCGCCCTCGACCCCGCCCAGTGGGAGACACTGCGTCTCGGCCCCGGCTGGACGACGGAAGGGTCCGGGACCGTACGGGTGGAGGTAAGCACCACATGAGCCAGACCGTCGATCGCGCGCTGAGCATCCTGCCGCTGCTGGCCGAGGGGCCTGCCAATCTGGAGCAGGTGGCCCAGCGGCTCGGTGTCCACAAGTCGACCGCGCTGCGGCTGCTGCGGACCCTGCACGAGCACGGGATGGTCTACCGCCAGCCGGACCAGCGCTACCGCCTCGGCGCCCGGCTCTTCGCCCTCGCCCAGGAAGCCGTGGAGAATCTCGACATCCGCGAGATCGCCCACCCCCATCTCGTGGAGCTCAACGAGAAGTGCGGGCACACCGTCCACCTCGCGGTGTACGAGGAGAGCGAAGTCCTCTACATCGACAAGGTGGAGAGCCGCTACCCGGTGCGGATGTACTCCCGTATCGGCAAGCCCGTCGCGATAACGGTCGCGGCCGTCGCCAAGCTGCTCCTGGCCGACCTCCCGGAACCCGAGCGCCGAGCCGTCGCCGAGAAGCTCGACTACCCCCAGTACACCGCCCGTTCGACGCCGAACGCGGCAGCCTTTCTCAAGGAGCTGGCGACCGTACGGGAGCAGGGGTGGGCCACCGACCTCGGCGGCCATGAGGAGTCCATCAACTGTGTTGGCGCCCCCATCCGCGGTGCGGACGGGCGCGTCGTCGCCGCGTGCTCGGTCTCCGCGCCGAACGTCGTCGTCACCGCCGACGAACTCCTCCGACTGCTCCCGCTGGTGCGCCGGACCGCCGACGCCATCAGCCATGAGTACTCCGGTAACACACCATGAAGGAAGCGAGCTCATGAGCGACAGGCTCCCGAAGACCGCGATCACTCCGGCCACGCACACCGTCCCGCCGGCCAGGTTCTCGCACGGTGTCAGGAAGGGCAACATCCTGCAGGTCGCCGGCCAGGTCGGCTTCCTCCCCGCCGCTGCGGGCCAGGCACCCACCCCGGCCGGCCCGACGCTCCGGGAGCAGACGCTCCAGACCCTCGCCAACGTCGAGACGATTCTCCAGGAGGGCGGCGCGAGCTGGGAGGACGCTGTCATGGTGCGGGTCTACCTCACCGACACCGCGCACTTCGCCGAGTTCAACGCGATCTACGACGAATACTTCGCCGGTCTCGAGGAAGCCCCGGCCGCCCGTACGACGGTCTACGTCGGCCTCCCCGCCGGCCTCCTGGTCGAGATCGACGCGCTCGCCGTCCTCGGCTGACCGGCACCATGAGCCCGCAGCGAGCCGGCCCGACCGGTGAACCCGCGGCGAACCGCTGGTCCCATGGGCACGTGGCGAACGACCTGTCCCAGGAACTCCCGTTCGAACCACGCGGCACCACGAGCCCTCGTCGAACTGCCGGCCCCTTGACCTTACGTGCGAGTCCCGTGAACCCTCGGCCGGCCGCCCGGCGCCGTGAGCCCATGGCGTACCGGCCGGTCCCATGAACCCCGCGGTGGGCGGGGCGCGCGGAGCGACTTCCCCCATAACGCTCCCCGTCCCCCGCCCCGCCCACCGCGGTCGCCCCCCCCACAGCCCCCGACGGGGCGTCACCCTCCGATCCCCCGTGATCCCGTCCCATCCCCCATGACCGCCGCCGGTCGAGCAGCTCTCCTCGCCCCTCGGGAGGAGGGGCCCCGCCGCGGCACCCCCTGCCCGGATTCCAGGGAGTTCCCATGCCGCTCGTCGTCCCGCCTCCCCCACCGCCTCCACCCCACTCCGGTGGACTGCTCGCGCTCATACCCGGCGCGGCCGGTCTGCTGACCGTCGCCGCCCTCGGTGTCGCGCTCCTGCTCTTCCTGATCATCAAGGTCAGGCTGCAGCCGTTCGTCGCCCTGCTGGCCGTTTCCCTAGCCGTCGGCCTGGGCGCCGGTCTCTCCGTCACCGAACTGTTCGGCACCGTCCAGAAGTCCGACGCCGTCTCGCTGATCGAGACCGGTATGGGCGGCATCCTCGGCCATGTCGCGATCATCATCGGCCTCGGCACGATGCTCGGTGCGATCCTTGAAGTCTCCGGCGGGGCGGGCACGTTGAGCTCGCGTCTGCTGGGGCTGTTCGGGGAGAGGCGCGCACCGCTCGCCATGGGCATCACCGGTGTCGTCTTCGGGATCCCCGTCTTCTTCGACGTCGGCATCTTCGTTCTCGCGCCCATCGTGTACGCGGCCGCCCAGCGCAGCGGCAGGTCGATCCTGCTCTACTGCATGCCGCTGCTCGCGGGGCTGTCCATGACCCATGCGTTCCTGCCGCCGCACCCCGGTCCGGTGGCCGCCGCCGGCCTGCTCCGTGTCGACCTCGGCTGGGTCATTCTGATGGGCGTCCTCGTCGGTGTCCCGGCGGTCCTGGCCGCCTGGGCGTACGCCGCCTGGATCGGCAGGCGTCTCTTCGTCGACGTTCCGCAGGACATGGTCGAGGCCGCCGAGGAGGCCAAGGCGGCCGTCGCCGCCGAACGGCGGGCCGCGGGCGCCCGGGTGCCCGAGAAGCCGGTCGCTCTCGGGACGGTCCTCACCATCATCGGAACCCCGCTGGTACTGATCCTTCTCGCGACCTTCTCCTCCATCGCGCTCGCCCCGAGCACCGTCCGCTCGGTCATCGAGTTCTTCGGCCACCCCTTCGTGGCGCTGACGATCGCGCTGCTCCTGGCGTACTACCTGTTGGGCCTGCGGCGAGGGTGGACGCGCACGTCGTTGGAGAGGGTCTCGACCGCGTCCCTCAAGCCGGTGGGCAACATCCTGCTGGTCGTCGGCGCGGGCGGTGTCTTCGGCGCGGTCCTCAAGGGCAGCGGTGTCGCCCAGGCGCTGGCCGACGCCTTCCACGACGTCGG
This sequence comes from Streptomyces sp. 8N706, assembly GCF_052245415.1. Lineage (NCBI taxonomy): Bacteria > Bacillati > Actinomycetota > Actinomycetes > Kitasatosporales > Streptomycetaceae > Streptomyces > Streptomyces sp. 8N706. The sequence goes on from NZ_JBQQBW010000066.1 coordinate 9,507, forward strand.
TCTCCCGGTCGTCGTGCTGGCCTGGCTGATCTCCGTCGTCCTGCGGGTGGCCCAGGGGTCGGCCACCGTCGCCATCGTCACCACGGCGGGCATCGTCCTCCCGCTGGTCGAGGGGGCGGACCTCTCGCAGGCGCATCTCGCGCTGATCATCATGGCGATCTCGGCGGGCTCGATCTTCGCCTCGCACGTCAACGACGGCGGCTTCTGGATGGTGGCCAAGTACTTCGGCATATCGGAGCGCGACACCCTGAAGTCCTGGACGGTCCTGGAAACGGTCCTGTCGGTGGCGGGCTTCGCGGTGGCGGCCCTGCTGAGCCTGCTCCTCCAGGGCGTGCTCCAAAGGTAGCGCCGTCCGCCCGAAGGGCGGGGTCCGCGGCTCCCCCAGCTACCTCCCCCGGCCGGAGGCTGGGGGAGGGACTTGTGAAACACGCCCTCGTGCTGCCTCAGCCAGGTGACCTGGTCCGGTCAGCGGAAAAACGGGGCATCGGCCTCGTAGCAGGCGCCCTACTCGGTCGATCGGGCAACGCAACTGGGGGCACCACCCCAGCCTCCGGCCGGGGGAGGGAGCCGGGGAGGCCGTGCCAGGGTTGCGAGCGGGGTGAACCGTGGCTGACGCGGCCCCAGCACCCGTACGGCGCGGCGCTCGTGCCGGGGGGGGAGCTCCGCCCCGGCACGAGGTGCGACGTCAGCTGCTCGCGCAGTACTGCTGTTCCTTGCCGATGGATCGGTACATGCAGTCCGCGTTCTCCAGGAGTTGGAGCACGGCGTCCCGGTTGCGGCTGGTCTCCCGCTCGATCACCTCGTCGGGCGGGTAGAAGCCGCCGCCTCCGAAGCCCGACGGATACATCTCGAAGGTGTAGCTGAAGACCTTCTGGTTCCCCCACAGCCAGTCGTCGATCGAGCCGTCGGTGATGTAGAGGTCGCTGGCCTGTTCGGGTGTGTAGCCGTTGCTCGCGGCCATCTTCTTCCCGACGGCCGCGAAGGCGTCGTGGTCGTCCTGTGTCATCCCGGGCGCGGTGTCGTCGTCGGTGTAGCCGTACGGCCAGAGCACCAGCTCGCTGTAGGTGTGGAAGTCGATACCGGCCTTGATCTGCTGCTTGCCGCCGACGACGCGGCTGCGGGTGAAGTCGGCGACGACCTTCACCTCGGGCGCGGACTCGGCCCGCGCGCCCCGGTAGGTCTCGGCGCCGGGGGTGCCCGAGGAGCCGCCGCAGCAGCCCCACTTGTAGTCCCAGTTGCGGTTGAGGTCGGTGCCGATACGCGAGGAGCCGGAGTTCGGCTGGCGGTTCAGGCGCCAGCTGCGATAGCTGCCGGAGGCGATGTCGTACTCCCCGCCGTCCGGGTTCAGATCCGGGATGATCCAGATCTCCCGGCTGTCGACCGCGGCGGTGATACGGGAGTCGCTGCCGTAGTCCTCGCCGAACTCGCGCAGCAGATAGAGGGCCATCTCGACGGTGAGGTGCTCCCGCGCGTGCTGATGGTGGGTGAACAGCACCTCGGGCTCGGCCTCGTCCGTGCCGGCATGGTCGCTGACCTTGACGGCGACGATGTCGCGGCCCTCGTAGGACTTGCCGATGACCTTCTTGCTCATGATGTCCGGGTACCGGGCGACCTTGGCGTTGATGTCGGCCATGGCCTCCGCGTAGTTGTGGTAACCGGAGTCCGCGGGCGGGAAGTCGAACGGCTTTGCGGCCAGGCCGTTCGTCCGGGCGGGAGGGGCGGGCAGCGCGCTCAGCCGGTAGCCGAGCCGGCGCAGTGTCCTGGCCTGTGCGGCATCCGCGGTGACCACCACGGAGTGGCTGTCCACGTCGTCGATGGAGACGCCGGTGGCGGCCAGGGCGGTGCGCTGGGCGGCGGTGGCGGGGCCTGCCACCTCGTACTGCCGTACCTCCTCCTCGGCCGTGGCGGCCTGTGCGGAGGCGGAGTTGCCCGCCTGAGCCGTGAGGGGCGCGGCCAGAGTGAGAGCCAGAAGGGTGGCGGCGAGGGCGGTGGCCCGTCTGCCCCTGGTTCGGAGTCGCATGAAGTCTCCTGGGGTGTCCAGTGTGGGGGTGCTCAGTGCGACGCAAAGGGTGCGGGTGTCCCCGCCCATCGTCGGGACCTGGCATGCAACGGTCAAGAGTGCATGGTTGTTCTCCGTCGCTTGTGCCTACACAATGCGCATGACAACGCCGAAAGATTTTCGGTACAGAGAGGACCCCCACATGAAAAAACCTCTCGTTGCTGCCCTCATGGCCGTACTCGTGGCCGGCGCGGGAACAGCTCCCGCGGCCGCTCTCGACCATGACGCAACGTCAGCCCCTTCGAAGGCGAAAGCGAAGGCCAGAGCCGTCGACTTCACCGGGACGGTGGCGCTCAGCAACTGCTCCGGTTCAGTGATCCGCCCGCCCGGCTCCACCGCCCAGGACCCCGCCCTCGTTCTGTCCAACGGCCACTGTCTGGAGAGCGGCATGCCCGGCGCGGGCGAGGTCGTCCTCGACAAGCCGTCCAGCCGCACCTTCAGCCTGCTGAACTCCTCGGGCAGCAAGGTGGCCACGCTCCGCGCCACCAAGGTCTCGTACGCGACGATGACCGACACCGACATCTCGCTGTACGAGCTGAACACCGGCTACGACGCCATCGAATCCTCGTACGGGGTCCGCGCGCTGGAGCTCTCCGCCACCCGTCCGGCGCAGGGCTCCGCCATCAAGGTGGTCTCCGGCTACTGGAAGCGGATCTACAGCTGCAATGTCGACGGCTTCGCCTACCGGCTGCGCGAAGGCGAATGGACCTGGAAGGACTCCGTCCGCTACACCCCCGCCTGCGACACCATCGGCGGCACCTCGGGGTCGCCCGTGGTGGACACGGCGAGCGGCAAGGTCGTCGCCGTGAACAACACCGGCAACGAGGACGGTGAACGGTGCACGGACAACAACCCGTGCGAGGTCGACCAGAACGGCGCGGTGACGGTGCGCGAGGGCATCAACTACGCCCAGCAGACCTACGGGATCACGCAGTGCATCGGTACCGGAAACAAGATCGACCTCGGTCGGCCGGGGTGTGAGCTCCCGAAGCCGTCCAGGGCCGGTTCCTGACAGGCACCGACCACTCTTCGTGGGTCGGCCGCCGGGGGGCGGCCGGCCCACGGACAGGGTCACTCCCGCCGTGCGGCAGCACGGCGCAGACCGTGGGCGGCCGCGCCCGCGGCGAGCACCGCCGCCCCGGCGACCACGGAGGAGACCGGCAGGGTGAAGGCGAGCAGGGCACAGCCCGTCAGCCCGGTCAGCGGTACGAGACGCGGAGAGCGGCCCTCCGCGGCGGTGAGCGTCCAGGCGGAGGCGTTCGCGACGGCGTAGTAGACCAGGACGCCGAAGGACGAGAAGCCGATGGCGCCGCGCACATCGGCCGTCGCGGCGAGCACCGCGACGACGGCGCCGACGGCGAGTTCGGCACGGTGCGGCACACCGAAGCGCGGATGCACCGCGGCCAGGGCGTACGGCAGGTTGCGGTCGCGGGCCATGGCGAGGGTGGTGCGCGAGACACCGAGAATCAGTGCGAGCAGTGAACCGAGGGCGGCGACCGCGGCCCCGGCCCGTACGGCGGGGGCGAGGGCCGGTACGCCCGCGGCCCGGACGGCGTCGGCGAGCGGTGCGGTCGCCCCGGCCAGCCGGTCCGGGCCCAGGACCGCGAGGACGGCGACGGCCACGGCCGCGTACACCACCAGGGCGAGGCCGAGCGCGACCGGGATCGCGCGGGGGATCGTACGGGCCGGGTCCCGCACCTCCTCGCCGAGGGTGGCGATGCGGGCGTATCCGGCGAACGCGAAGAACAGCAGGCCGGCCGCTTGCAGCACCCCGCCCACGGTCGCGTCGGCACCCAGGTCGAGCCGGCCGGCGTCGGCCGCGCCGCTGCGCAGACAGGCCGTCACGACGCTCGCCAGCACCGCCAGCACCACCGCGACGACCGCCCGGGTCAGCCAGGCCGTTTTCCGGATGCCCCGATAGTTGACGGCGGTGAGCGCCACCACGGCGGCGACGGCGACCGCGTGCGCCTGCGCGGGCCACACATACGCCCCCACGGTCAGCGCCATCGCCGCACAGGAGGCGGTCTTCCCGGTCACGAACGCCCAGCCCGCGAGATGGCCCCAGGCCTCGCCGAGCCGCTCGCGCCCGTAGACGTAGGTCCCTCCGGAAGCCGGATAGAGCGCCGCGAGCCGGGCGGAGGAGGTGGCGTTGCAGTACGCGACCACGGCGGCGACCGCGAGCGCGGGCAGCAGGCCGGACCCGGCCGAGTCCGCGGCCGGCCCGAGCGCGGCGAAGATCCCGGCTCCGACCATGGACCCCAGCCCGATGACGACGGCGTCGCCGAGCCCGAGCCGCCGCCGTAGTTCCGGGCTGTTGCCTGCCGGTGTCGTATTCACAGCGCCAGACGCTACAGCGCCTGTGAGAGGGGACGTCGGAGGGGCCGCCGCCGGAGGGAACGGCCCCTCCGACGGCGGTCCGTGAAGCCGGCGGATTACGGCAGACCGTGGACGTGCGGGCCCACCCGGCCGGAGAACTCGTTGCCGTTGGCGGCGTCCCAGTTGGTCGACCAGGTCATCGCGCCGCGCAGCGACGGGTAGGTTCTGCCCGGCTTGAACGAGCCGCAGCCCGTGCCCTTCGTCAGACAGTCCAGGGCGGCGTTGACGACGGAGGGGGAGACGTATCCGGAGCCCGCGCCGCGGGTGGAGGCGGGGACGCCGATGCCCACCTGCCCGGGCGCGAGGCCGCCTTCGAGCTGGATGCAGGCGAGGGCGGTGAGGAAGTCGACGGAGCCCTGGCTGTAGACCTTGCCGTCGCAGCCGAGCATGGAGCCGCTGTTGTAGTACTGCATATTGACGACGGTGAGGATGTCCTTGATGTTGAGCGCCGTCTTGAAGTACTCGTTCGACGTCGACTGCATATCGATCGTCTGCGGCGCCATGGTGATGACCAGGCCGCTGCCCGCCTTGGAGGACAGCGAGCGCAGCGCCTGGGTCATGTAGGTGGAGTCGAGGCCGTTCTCGAGGTCGATGTCCACGCCGTCGAAGCCGTACTCCCGCATCAGGGCGTGGACGCTGTCGGCGAAGTTGGCGGCCGAGGCGGAGTCGTTGACCGAGACCGTGCCCTTCTCGCCGCCGACGGAGATGATGACGGACTTGCCCTGGGCGTGCTTGGCCCTGATGTCGTCCTTGAACTGCTGCTCGCTGCTGTATCCGACGGCGGGGTCGAGGGTGAAGTCGACGGCGCCCGGCGTCCCCGTGGCGTCGGCGAAGGCGACCGCGACGATGTCGTACGCGTCCTGGACGTCCCGCAGCTTCTGGACCGTGGCACCGTTGTCGAAGTTCTGCCAGTAGCCGGTGACCGCGTGCTTCGGCACGGCGGTGGCTCCGGCGGGCTCTTCGGCCGCATGAGCGCTGCCGAGCCCGACCAGCCCTCCGGCCACCAGTGCCGCGGTGGCGAGCCCGGCCGCGAGCCGCGCCTTCTTCCTGGGCGGACGGTGTCCGCGTATGCGTTCCACGAAGGCCTCCGGTGTGGGGGAGTGGGGGAGAGGTACGTGCGGAACGCGGGGGCCCCTGCGTTGTTGCCGTACAACGTGGTCCAGACCAATAGCCCTGTCAAGGCCCTGACACGAGTTCGTCCGCTCTGCCCGGCCATCGGGCGCCGCTGACACGGGTGGGATGCGGCGGAGTCCGTCCGTCGTCGGAATGGGGTGTCACCCTCGCCTGTTCACATGGGGAGAAGCCTGATCGGACACACCCCGCGGAGGAACCATGCGCGTGATCGACTTCGACCATCTCGTCCTCAACGTCGCCGACGTCGAGCGGTCCCTCGCCTTCTACTGCGGTCCGCTCGGGCTCGAGCCGGTCCGGGCCGAGGAGTGGCGTGCGGGCAAGGCGCCCTTCCCCTCCGTGCGCGTGAGCCCGACGACCATCATCGATCTGGTGCGGAGCCCGGAGGACTCCGCGGGCGGCTCCAACGTCGACCACATCTGCCTGGTCGTCGAGCCGCTCGACTGGCAGCGGGTCGTCGACTCGGGCGAGTTCACGGTCCTGGACGGCCCCGGCGAGCGCTTCGGGGCCCGGGGCGTCGCGCAGTCCCTGTACGTACGGGACCCGGATGGCAACACGGTCGAGCTGCGCTGGTACCCCCAGGACGCCTGACACAGCGGCGGGATCCGCCCGCTGCCCTGCCCGGGACGACGCCCTCCCCGGAGGAGTGCCCCGCCCAGGACCACCGCCCAGGACCACCGCCCAGGACCCCGTAGGGGTGCCCACCCAGGATGAGGTGCCCGCGGCGCCCGTCGTACGAGTGGTGCGGACCGCCTCCACACGCCCCCTTGTGCGGCCGCCGCATGGCGGCTTCAATCCCCAGGTCGGCCCCAGGGGGACAAGGTGGGAGGCAGCCATGGCGAAGACCAGTGACAGCGGCATCGGCGAGGTCACCGAAGAGCGGCGGCCGCGGAAGGCGAGTTGGCGGCATGTCGGGCCGGGGATCGTCGTGGCGGCCACCGGCGTCGGAGCCGGTGACCTGGTGGCGACGCTGATCGCGGGCAGCAAGTTCGGGTACACCCTCATGTGGGCGGCCGTGATCGGCTGTCTGGTGAAGATCTCCCTCGCCGAGGCCGCGGGCCGGTGGCATCTGGCCACCGGACGCACGCTGTTCGACGGCTGGCGCAGCCTCGGCCGCTGGACCACGGTGTACTTCGCGATCTACGTGGTCGTGTGGGGGTTCGTCTACGGTGCCACGGCCATGTCGTCCAGCGCCCTCCCGATCGTCGCGCTCTTCCCCGGCGTCCTGGGGCTCAAGACGTGGGCCGTCATCACCGGCCTGATCGGGCTGGTCTTTGTGTGGTTCAACCAGTACGCCGTCTTCGAGAAGGTCATGACGGTGCTGGTCGGTGTGATGTTCGTGGTGGTCGTGTATGTGGCCGCGCGGGTGGGGCCGGACGCCGGGGCGGCGTTCGCGGGGCTCGTGCCCGTGCTGCCGGACGGGTCGCTGCTGTACACGCTCGGCCTCGTGGGAGGCGTCGGCGGGACGATCACCATGGCCGCGTACGGCTACTGGGTCAACGCCAAGGGCTGGACCAACAGCGGCTGGATGAAGGTGATGCGGCTGGACAACCGCGTCGCCTACGTCACCACCGGCATCTTCGTGGTCGCGATGCTGATTGTCGGCGCCGAGCTGCTGCACTCCACGAACATCGCGCTGGCCTCGGGCGACAAGGGGCTCCTCGACCTCTCCGACGTCCTGGAGGCGCGGTTCGGTGCGACCACGGCCAAACTCTTCCTCGTCGGCTTCTTCGCGACCTCCTTCACCTCGCTGATCGGCGTATGGCACGGGGTGAGCCTGCTGTTCGCGGACTTCGTCGAGAACTACCGCCGCGGCCGTACGGTCGCGGACGGAGAGGCGTCGATCGTCGCCGAGGTCGCCGCGGGCGAGGCCGAGAAGTCCCTGCCCTTCCGGGCGTATCTGCTGTGGCTGACCTTCCCGCCGATCGTCCTGCTCTTCCTCGACCAGCCGTTCGGGCTCGTCATCGCCTACGGCGTCCTCGGTGCCTTCTTCATGCCCTTCCTGGCGCTGACGCTGGTCTGGCTGCTCAACACCGGCCGTACGCCGCGCGAGTGGCGCAACGGCATCCTCAGCAATGTGATGCTGACGGCGGCCGGGCTGCTGTTCGTCGCGCTGTGTGTGCAGCAGGTGCGCGACCTGCCCTGGTAGGCGCGGAGTTCGCACGGACACCGGTGCACCCGCCGGGCAGGCACGGCGGGCCGGGTGCCCGAGGGAGGGCGACGCTCGCACCGGTCGGTCACCGGGCTGCTCGGTGGGGCCCTCGTGCGGCCTTCTTGAGGAGCGGGATGAGCATGTTCGGCAACTGTCGGCCGCTTGGCATGATCTGACCTGTCTTGCCTGTTTTGGAAAGGGAACTCTGAGCTGATCATTCCTAGCTGAGTGTTCTCTGCCGCTCACAGCGCGGATAAGCTGCGAAGGCAGCAGGGCGACGCAGGCCCGGCGTGAGACTGGAGCAGCGCGTACAGGAAGATCTACCGTTCCCGGCCGGACCGGGTGCGGAGCGGAACGGGGAACCACACGTGCTCACCGCGATTGCAGTCACCAGCCAGGAGCTGGTGCTTCCACCGACCGACCGGCACACGCCCCCCGCGGTCGTGCTTCAGCCGCCGGGCCGGCAGGAGCTCGAGGCCGCTCTTGTCACCATGCAGGTGCTGATCGAGCAGCACGGCTATGTCATCGCGCTGTACCCGTCCTCGGCCGACCCGGCGGCCGCCCGGCGCCTGCACACCCTCCGGTCGGTCATGGAGAGTGACCGGATCGCGCTGCTGCGACTCGACCTCCCGCCGCTTGCCGTGGCCGTACTCGCGCGGCAGCTGCGCCAGTTATCCCTCGGGGACTTCCGTCCCGGGGTCCTCGCGTCCTCCGCCAAACTCCTGTCCCACTACATCTACGCGGGTGCCCTGCTCAGCTCCGTCGCCAAGCTGGACCACATCTCCGTCGGCCTGAGATCGCACGTGAAATCCTGGGTGCCGGGAGCGCAGTTCGGAGTGCTGGCCGCGCCGGTGCCCCGGCTCGTCAAGATCGACACGGAGACGGTGCTGGAAGGCCCCGGCTTCGCCACTCAACTCACCGTGGCCCATGGCCGGCTCCAGTCCGACTGGGTCACGTCCACACTCGCCCGGCAGTGGCGCGTCCACGACCTCGAGGAGACCCCGCTGCCGGCCGACTCGCCCCGTTGGTGGGGCACCGGGAAGCTCATCGAGTTCGCCGCAGCGATCCGCGATCCCGTGGTGCTGTATCAGCTGGTCGCGTCGGTGCGCCGAGACATCTGCCACTGGTGCGGGCTCGAATTCATCGGTGATCAGTGCGCGTTCTGCTCCGCGCAGGTGCTCCGTTCCGAGGACCCGAGTCCACCCGGCGGTGCCGGGGGCCGGCGCACGGTTCTCGTGTCCGGCTCGGCCCAGTGAAGATCATACTGCCCGCTCCGCACCGTGGTGACCCACCCCGGCCGGCAAAGCATCGTGCCCATCACTCCGCGCCGCACCCCCGTCACCCGGCAGGTGACCGGGCCCGTACTCCGTCACCAGCCCGGCCCCGTACCCCGTCACCAGCAACGGCCACGTCCCCTAACGAGGTTTGCCACCCATGAACTCACGCCAGCGCCGCGGCGTCCTCCTGCTGCTCCTGTCGGTCCTCTGTGCATGCGGAGCCTTCGCAGGCGTGCTCTCCGTGATCAGCGACGTGGAGTCGAAGGTCGGGCCCGAGACGACGGCGTACGAACTCAAGGCCGATGTGCCGGCGTACAGGACTCTGGACGCGGGGCAGTTCGAGAAGATATCCGTGCCCGAACGGTGGCTTCCATCGACCGCGGTGACCGACCTCGACGACCTCGACGGGAAGATCGCGGTCAACCCGCTGCGCAAGGGCTCCCTGCTGCAGTCGGACATGGTCGCCGACCGTCCTGAACTCAAGCCGGGCCAGCAGGAGATCGCCATCATGATCGACGCGGCCACCGGCGTCGCCGGCAAGATCAATCCGGGCGCCACGGTCAACATCTATGCGACCTTCGACGGCGACCAGGAGGGCACGGACCCGGTCTCCAAGGTCATCGTCAGCAACGCGCACGTCATCGACGTGGGCGAACTCACGGCGCTGCGGCCCAGGAACGACGAGGAGCGACGGCAGGGCGAAGGCGGAGAAGCCGTCCCGATCACCTTCGCCCTGAACACCGTCGACGCCCAGCGGGTGGCCTACGCGGAGTCCTTCGCCGCTCATGTCCGGCTCGCCCTGGTCGCTCCCGGCACCGACGCGTCGATCCCCCGGGACCAGCGCACCTACACCCTCGACGGAGACAGGTGAGGTAACGGATGGTCACCAGAATTCTTCCGGCCATCGGCGATCCTGACGCCGCACGGGTGGTCATCTCCCTGCTCAGCCAGTTACCCGACACCGAGCCCCTGTCTCCCGCACCCGATGCGACCTCCCTGATCGACTCTCTGGCCCGGCTCGCGAACGAGTCGGTCATGGATCTGCCCGAGGTCGTGCTCGTCCATGAACGCATCGGTCCGGTGCCCGCACTGGAGCTGATCCGGGATGTCGCCCTCCGTTTCCCGGCGGTCGGGGTCATCCTGATCACCGCCGACGTCAGCCCCGGGCTGTACTCCGCCGCGATGGACTCCGGCGCCCGCGGCCTCATCGGGCTGCCGCTCTCCTACGACGAGTTGGCGGCGCGGGTGCAGGCCACCGTCCAGTGGTCGGTGGGTGTGCGCCGCCATCTCAGTTCCGACGGCGATGTCCTCACCGGACCCGGCGGCACCGTGGTTGCGGTCACCGGCGCCAAGGGCGGGGTCGGCACCACCTTGACCGCCGTACAGCTGGCTCTGGCCGCCCGCGCCTCCGGCCGCACCGTCGCCCTGGCCGACATGGATCTCCAGTCCGGCGATGTGGCCTCCTATCTGGATGTGCAGTTCCGGCGGTCGATCGTCGATCTGGCGGGCATCAGCGACATCTCGCCGCGGGTGCTGCAGGACGCTCTCTTCACCCATCCGACCGGCCTCGGCCTGCTGCTCGCGCCGGGCGAGGGCGAGCGGGGCGAGGAGGTCGGCGACCGGGCGGCACGGCAGATCGTCAGCGCGCTGCGCAGCCGTTACGAGGTGGTCGTCATCGACTGCGGCACCCAGATGAACGGCGCGAACGCCGCGGCGGTCGAGATGGCGGACCTCGCGCTGCTGGTGACCACCCCGGACGTGGTCGCCGTACGGTCCGCCAAGCGCCTCGTACGGCTGTGGGACCGGCTGCAGATCCGCAAGGCCGAGGAGACCGTCACGGTGGTCAACCGGCACAACCGCAGCACCGAGATCCAGCCGCCGATCATCGAACGGACCACGGGGACGCGGGTGGCACGGACGGTGGTCCCGGCCAACTTCAAGGAGCTCCAGCCGTCCATCGACGCCGGCCGGGTGCAGGACCTCGACAGCCGCGGCACGGTCAAGCAGGCGCTGTGGGGCCTGGCGGGAGAACTCGGTCTGGTGAAGGGCGCCGAGCAGCCCGGCGGAGGCAGAGGCGGCAAGCCCCGCAGGCTGGGAGACCGGGGGGCGATGACGTTCCGCCGCCGCCGCGGGGGCGACAGCGGCCAGGTGTCCGTCGAATTCCTCGGGATCATCCCTCTGATCCTGGTCGTGCTGGTGCTGCTGTGGCAGTTCGTCCTCGTCGGCTACACCTTCACCCTGGCGGGCAACTCCGCCGACATGGGCGCCCGGGCGGCCGCGACCTCCGGCGCCGGGAACGCGCAGGGCCGGGGTGCCGATATCGAGGCCGCGGTCAAGGAGGACCTGCCCCGGGCCTGGGCCGACGGCGCCCGGGTCCGGCCCCGCTACGAGCACGGGCTGGCGAAGGTCGAGGTCGATCTCGAGGTCCCGGTGCTCTTCCCGGGCGCCATCGCGTTCCCGTTCACGGTCACCGGCGAAGCCGGTGCGGCTGAGGAGGGCTGAGGGATGAGGGTGCGTGCGCGGCGCAGGGGGCCGGTCCCGGGGCGGACACGGTGCGGGCGGGGGGTACCGGTACGGGTAGGGCGCAGGTGGGTGGTACGGGTACGGCGCGGGCGGTCGGGCCCGGGAGCGGCCCGGTGCGGCCATGCGGTCCCGGGACGGGCACGGCCCGCCGACGGGGGTCAGGTCTCGATCGAGTTCCTGGGTTTCCTTCCGGTGCTGCTCGTCGTCGCGCTCGCGGCCGTACAGCTGGGCATCGGGGCGTACGCGGCCTCCCAGGCGCGAACGGGGGCGCGGGCGGCGGCTCGTACGGCGACGCACGACCGCCCGGTGACCGATCCGCGGACCGCCGGCCTCGAGTCGATGAGCGACTGGATCGCCGAGGGAGCCGAATTGGGCATCGCCGACGACGGGGCCGGGGTCTCCGCCACGGCCAGGGTCCGGATTCCCTCGATCGTCCCGGGCCTGGACTTCGGGACGGCCGAGAAGACCGCCACGATGCCCCGCGACTAGCGCCGGCCCCGTGTCCCACGCACCGAGGAGCACCGATGAGCCTGAGGGCGCGCATCACCACCCCCGATACGGCGGGTGGGCCGCACGAGGAGAGCCATCTCGTCGCGGTCTACCGCGTCAAGTTGCTGGAGGAGATCGACCTCGCGGAGATGTCGCTGCTGGCCGCCGCCGAGCGCCGGGCCCGGCTGGAACGCGTTCTGGGCCACATCATCAGCCGCGAGGGCCCGGTCCTCTCCACCCATGAGCGCTCGTCGCTCATCCGCAGGGTGGTCGACGAGGCGCTCGGTCTGGGGGTGCTCGAACCACTTCTGGAGGACGCGTCCATCACGGAGATCATGGTGAACGGCCCGGACCAGATCTTCGTCGAGCGAGCCGGGCGGGTCGAGCGGCTGCCGCTGCGTTTCGCGTCCAACGAGCAGCTGATGCAGACGATCGAGCGGATCGTCTCGACCGTCAACCGCCGGGTGGACGAGTCGAATCCGATGGTCGACGCCCGGCTGCCGTCCGGGGAGCGGGTCAACGTCATCATTCCGCCGCTCTCGCTGACCGGCGCCACGCTCACCATCCGGCGCTTCCCCCGGGCGTACAGGCTCCGGGAGCTGATCGGGCTGGGCACCCTCGACGACCATATGCTGATGCTGCTGTCGGCCCTGGTCCGCGCCAAGTTCAACATCATCGTGTCCGGCGCCACGGGTTCCGGTAAGACCACGCTCCTGAACGCCCTCTCCGGTCTGATCCCCGAGGGGGAGCGCATCATCACGGTCGAGGACGCGGCGGAGCTGCAACTCCAGCAGTCCCATGTGATCCGCCTGGAGACCCGCCCGCCCAACGTCGAGGGCAAAGGCCGGATCACCATCCGCGACCTGGTGCGCAACTCGCTGCGCATGCGGCCCGACCGCATCATCGTCGGCGAGGTCCGGGGCGGTGAGACCCTCGACATGCTCCAGGCGATGTCCACCGGTCACGACGGTTCTCTGGCGACCGTGCACGCCAACAGCGCCGAGGACGCGCTGATGCGCCTGCAGACGCTGGCGTCCATGTCCGAGGTCGAGGTTCCGTTCGAGGCGCTGCGCGACCAGATCAACAGCGCCGTCGACTGCGTGGTCCAGCTGTCCCGGCACCCCGACGGATCACGCAAGATCAGTGAGATCACCATGCTGTCCTCGCGGGGGCGGGAGTCGTTCCGGATCGTGTCCGTCTGCCGCTTCGACGCCCGGCCCCTGGGCGCCGACCGGATCGTGCACGGCACCTTCCGGTACTTCCCGCTGCCCGGCCGTACCGCCGAACGCCTCCACTACGCGGGCGAGGCGGTCCCGGCCGCGTTCGGCGTCGCCACCTCTGCCGACCAGCTCGCGACCCGGGAAGCCCTATGAGAAGGCCCCACACGAAGCCCCTGAGGCACGTCCGGCGCGGAAGCCCGGCAGGGAAGGCCATGAGGAAGCCCGGGAGCCCGACAAGGCAGCCCGGGAGCCGGAAAAGGAAGCTGACAGGGAAGCCCATGAGGAAAGCCGGCCCCGGACATGGATGATTTCGCGCTGCCGACGCTCGGCGCCACGCTACTGACCTGTGTCTTCGCGGTCATGGGCGTGCATGTGTACGCCACCGGCAAAGCACAGCGGCAGGCCGTCGTGGACCGGCTCTCCACCACCGGCCGGATACCCACCGTCGGCCGGCGGCGCCGCTTCCGGGGTGTCGACCGGAGGATGCGGCAGACCAGATACGGCAAGAAGCTCGACAACCGCCTCGCGGCGACCGGTCTCGACCTCACCGTGGGCGAGTTCACCGCCTACACCTCCTTCCTGGCGGCCGGTCTGTGGTTCCTCGGCTCCTCCGCGCTCGCGTCGTTCTTCGGCCCCATCGCCGGTCTGCTCGGCATCTGGGCCGCCTTCGCGTTCCTCAACTGGCAGCGCGGCAGGCGCAATGAGAAGTTCGTCAACCAGCTCCCGGAGCTCTCCAGAATCCTGGCCAACGCCACCGAGGCAGGCCTCGCGCTCCGTACGGCCCTGTCCATGGCGGCCGACGAGCTGGAGGCTCCGGCGGGTGAGGAGCTGGGCAAGGTGGCCGACAAGCTGTCGGTCGGACACGCCATCGACGACGCCCTCGCGGAGCTCACCGACCGCTTGCCCTCGCGCGAGCTGGTCGTGCTGGTCACCACGCTGGTCCTGTCCAACCGCGCCGGCGGTACGGTCGTCGGATCGCTCCGGAACCTCACCGTGACGCTGGAGGAGCGCAAGGAGACGCGCCGCGAGGTGCGCACCCAGCTCTCACAGGTCAATATGACCGCCTTCGCCGTACCCCTCCTCGGCCTCGGAGCACTGCTGCTGATGGACCAGGTCATGCCGGGATCGCTCGACAAGATGACCTCGTCGCCGCTCGGCCAGGGTGCGGTGATCATCGCGCTGGGCCTCTACGCGCTGGGCTTCTTCCTCATCCGCCGTATGTCGAAGATCGACGTCTGAGAGGGGAACGGAGCGATGGGACTGCTGCTCGCGTCGGTCATCGGCCTGTGCGTCATGGGCGTCGTCCACGGACTGCGGATGTACCGCGCCGAGGCGAGGCTCCCCGGCGACCTCGCCGTCGCCCTCGAGGTCGGAGCCTCCCGGACGACGGCCGTCGGCTCGGTCATCGACCGGCTCGGCATGCGCTTCGCACCCACGGTGCTGCGCATGATGGGCCGGAAGCGGGTCAACGCGACCCGGCGCAGGATCGATCTCGCCGGAAACCCCGGCGGTCTGACGATCGACCGCTACGCCGCACGCCGCGCCGTCTACGGCATCCTCGGCGTCATCGGTGCCTTCGTCATGCTCGACAAGGGCAACGTCCTGCTCACCGTGGTGCTCCTCGCCTTCGGCGTGTGGTGGACGGACGTCGGCATCTGGGCCGCCATCCGCCGGCGCAAGGACGTCATCGAGCGGACACTGCCCGACTTCCTCGACGTTCTGGCCGTCGTGGTGAGCGCGGGTCTGGGCTTCCGGCAGGCGCTGGACCGCGTTGCCGCGAAGTACGAGGGCCCCTGGGCCGATGAACTGAGGATCACCCTGCGGCAGATGGACATGGGCGTCAGCCGCCGGGAGGCCTTCGACGAGCTGCGCAGGCGGAATGACTCCGAGCAGGTCGCCATGTTCGTCACGGCGCTTCAGCAGGGCGAGGAGCTCGGTGCCCCGATCGTGGACACGCTCATCCAGATCGCCACGGACATGCGCCGTACCGATGCCCAGAACGCCCGGCGCAGGGCGGCCAGGGCCGTCCCGAAGGCCACGGCCGTGATCACCACGTTCATGGTCCCGGCAACCATGATCCTTCTGATCGCGGGCTTCATCTTCGGCTCCCGGGCGGACTTCGGAGCGGTCACGGGACAGTGACGGATGTGGAGGGAGGAGGTGTCGGACGCATGCCGTTACGGAGAAGCGCACCAGGAGCCCTGACCGGCGGACCCGGCCCGGCCATCGGCCCGTCCGTGGCCCCGCCGTCCCGGTACGAGTCACCGTCGGCCTCGTTCGCGGCTTCGTCGGCTTCGTCGGCTTCGTCGGCTTCGTCGGCAGGGTCCGGCGGTCCTGGCCGCACGCCCCGGCCGTATCCCCGAGGACCCGGAGCTTCCGGCGCCCACGAGAGCGCCGGGGGCGCAGCCGAGCCCTCGCTCCGTATCCAGGTCAGCGCCCTCCAGGCCCTGTGCCGACAGGTGTTCGGCTTCCGGATGGCGATGATCGTGGTGGCGGCCCCGGCCGCTCTCACCCGTACCGCACCGGGCAGCCCGGCCTCCTGGCTCGTCGGCGGCGCCGTAGTCGTCACCTTCATGGGCTCGTATGTGCTCTTCCGCGACTGGGAGCGGTTCGGCCCGCTGCTGCTGAGGCACCCCGCCCTCCTCGCTGTCGACCTGCTCTTCGGCTCACTGCTCCTCATCACCGCGACACCCGAGTCGACCCTGGGATACGTCGCCGGCTGCACGCCCATGCTTGCCGGTCTCGCCTACGGCTGGCGCGCCGCGGGGATCTTCGCCGGGCTCGAGGTGCTCATTCTGGCCATGGTCCATGCCGCGGAGGACACCCTCCACGCGACCCCGGCCAGCTCCTTTCTGCTCCCCGGATTCTGTGTCGTCGCCGGAGCCTTCGGCGTCACCCTGCGCGGCCTCATGCTGCGCTTCGGCGCGGCGACCCAGGCGCTCACCGAGACCCGTGCCCGGCTCGCCGTCACCGAGGCGGTCGGCGGCGAACGCGCCCGGCTGGCCCGGGAGATGCACGACTCCGTCGCCAAGACCCTGCACGGTATGGCCCTCGCGGCGGACGGACTGGCCGAAACCGCGGGACGGGTGAACCCGGAGGAGGTCAAACGGCAGGCCGAACTCGTCGCCCGCGCCGCGCGGCGCGCCGCGGCCGAGTCCCGTGAGCTGCTGTCGGATCTGCGCCGGGAGAGCGATATCGACAGCACCGGTGTATCCGTGCCCGACGAACTGGCCGTACGGGTGGCGGACTTCGCCCGCGGAAGCTGCCTGGACGTCCGTTTCCAGCTGATCAACGCGTCCCCCATCCCCCCGGTGCCGTACGCCGTGGCCCGGCATCTGCTCACCATCACGAGCGAGGCCCTGGAGAACGCCGGCCGTCATGCGCGTGCCACGCGTGTGGCGGTGGAGGTGGGCATCGTCGACCGGGCTTTGCGGATCAGCGTCCGTGACGACGGCCGCGGACTGCCGGCGGGCACCACGCTCGAAGGTCTGCGCCGGGCCGGGCACTTCGGGCTCGTCGGTATGGTCGAACGCGCAGCCGGCATCGGTGCCCGGATCCATATAGGGAAGGGCGCCGCCAGGGCGGGCACCGAGGTCCGTCTCGACCTGCCGATGGCTGCTGTGCTGCCTGTCGATCCCCTCACCACCTGTCATCCGGCGGGAGGAACGGGCTCGGCGGACCACCTCCGTACGTCGTATCCCTCCGCCCCGTCTTGTGAGAGGAGGCCGCACCCATGACGGACACGTCCGACCCCGACGGATGCCGCGCCATCCCGCCGTACTCGTCCCGGCCCGTGCCGCGGTCCACATCGCCTCACGCGTCGCTCCCCACGTCGCCTCACGCCGCTCCGCCGGGCACCGAGCACCCTCCGGGGTGGCTGCCCGCCGTACCGCCGCCACAGCCCGGGCCGGCCGCGTCTGACGAGGCTTCCGCTCCCACGCCGCTGCGTGTGGTCGTCGCGGACGACAATCCCGTCGTACGGGCCGGTCTCAGCGCTCTGCTGGGCGGCCGGGACGGCATCCACGTCGTCGCCGAGGCCGCGGACGGACGCCAGGCCTGCGACGCCGCACACCAGCACGCCCCGGACGTGATCCTGCTGGACGTCAGAATGCCGGGCGTCGACGGCATCTCGGCTCTGCCCTGCCTCACGGCACTCGCAGCCGTGCTGATGCTCACCTACAGCCGGGAGAGCGACGTCGTGCGGGAGGCGCTGCGCCTGGGCGCGGGCGGCTATC
Source organism: Streptomyces sp. 8N706 (assembly GCF_052245415.1). Lineage (NCBI taxonomy): Bacteria > Bacillati > Actinomycetota > Actinomycetes > Kitasatosporales > Streptomycetaceae > Streptomyces > Streptomyces sp. 8N706. The sequence continues at coordinate 26,969 of NZ_JBQQBW010000066.1, forward strand.
TCGTCCATGGCGAATTCACCGCGGACCAGCTCGTCCTGGCAGTCCGGGACGTCAGAGCGGGCCGCGCGCACTTCACGGTCACTGCCGCGAATACGTTGCTGGAGCACCTTCGCGGTGGAGCGTCCGCAGGGGTGCCTGCCAGGCCTGGACGGCGCGGTGGCGACTGCTCCGCGCCTTCCTCGCAGGAAGGCATGAATGGCGTCAACACAGCGCCTCCCCGATCGAGTTCACAGGAACCGCTGTCCGGGATCCCCGCGCGGGCAGATGCCGCAGCAGGTACCGGGGGTGCGAGGCCGGACGGGGCGCCGGGACAGCAGAGGACTTTGCAATTGCGACCCGATATGGGACAGTCGGTACCTGGACCGACCTGGACTCGGCGGCCCCCAGCCGACTCACCGAGGGGGCGTCAGGACCCCTGGGTGCAGGGACATCCGGTGGACCGGGGGCGGTTCGGGCTGAGCCGGCGGGAGGTGGAGGTGATGGAACTGATTGCGACGGGCATGTCGAACCAGCACATCGCGGCGACGTGCTTCATCAGCGAGAAGACCGTCAAGAACCACATCAACCGCATCTTCGGCAAGCTGCGGTGCGGCAGCCGCAGCGAAGCGATCGCGGTCTGGATGGGGACCTGCGCACCGGGGGGTTCGTCGGATGCGCGGAGGGGAGCGCACGGTGGCTGACGGCGTACGGCTGGTGGGGGGCGGGTGGTCCCGGACGCGAGGCGCGGCGAAGACGGGAGGCGCGGCGAACTCCAAGGCTCCGTTGTGGGCTTGGGCCCCGAAATGGGCCCGTGGGCCCTGGGGTCGGCGGGGTGGCCCGGCGTACGTTCCTCGTGGAGAAAACGGCACCGGCGAGGAAGCGACCGGGGACGGGGACGGCACCGACAAGACTGACGCGACACTCGTTGCGGGGGCGAGTCCATTCGGAGGGAAACATCGTGAGCGACCTGATGACCAAGGCTTACGTGAAGGCCGACGTTCACGCCGACCACTGGACCAAGACCGCCACCACGAAGTTCAGGAAGCGTTACGCGAACCCGTGGGACCGTGGCCAGACGGCGGTCGAGTACCTGGGCATCATCGCGGTGGTCGTACTGATCGTGGGAGCGCTGGCCGGCACCAAGATCGGCAAGACGATCTACAAGGCGATCGGCGAGCAGATCAACAAGGTCACTCAGTAAATGTGACAGCACGCCCATGCGGCGATGCAGGGCAGGCCTTCCCCATCTACATCACGGTGGTGGCGGGCCTGCTCTTTCTTGCGTTCGCATACTTTGCGGTCGCGCAGGCCGCGGACAGGCGCAGCGGTGCGCAGACCGCCGCTGACGCGGCTGCTTTGGCGGCATCACAGGATGCTCGCGACCAGCTTCGCGAGGGTCTGCTCGACTCCCTCCTGAACCCGGAGGCCTGGGACGGCCTTGTCAACGGGCAAGGGGTGGAGTTCGAGACTGCCTGCGCGGAGGCTCAGTCGTTTGCCGCGAGGAACGATGCCGATCTGGTGGACCCGGGCTGCGAACGGGTGGACGACGGGTTCACGGTCACGGTCGAGACTCGCGGCACCGTGGGGGATTCCATCGTTCCGGGTACGGAGAAGAAGCACGCTCAAGCGACGGCGACCGCCGTCATCGAGCCGCGCTGTCGCGTCAAGCCGGACCACTCCGATGACGACAAACCGGCCAAGGGCAAGGGAAAAGGCACGGAGAAGCCCAGGCTTGAGCTGGACTGTGACGACCAGGACTGGGTCATCGACCCCGAGAACGGCGACCCTCCCCCGGATCCGGCGGACCTGTATTCCGTACACCTCAAAGACTGACGCGGACACGGCGAACGACGAGTAAAGGACGCATGTTTCATGAGTACTCGGCACACCTCGACGGCCCGTAGGGGAATGGCCGCGGTAGCGATGGCGGCCACCCTGATCCTCGTCGTCTCCGGTTGTGGTGGCGACGAAGGAAGCAAGCGGACGGAGCCCCAGAAGTCCGAACGCGCCAAGGACGGTGGCTCCGGTGGGCAGGACAACGAGGTGCCGAATACGAGCCGGACCCTGGCGAGGATCAATGGCAAGGACGGACTGGTCGTCACCATCAACTCGGTGAAACGAGACTCCGGGGGCTTCGTCACCGTCACGGGCCAGCTGAAGAACACCGGTGACGAGGATTTCCTCTCCACGGATGCCACCGACTGGAGCGGCGACGAGGAAGAAGTACTCCAGCACGGCGAATCCATCGGCGGCGCGACGCTCGTCGACAGCACCAACAAGAAGCGTTACTACGTTCTGCGGGACACGGAAGGGCGCCCGCTGTGCACGACGTTCGAATCCGACATCGAATCCGGCAAGAGTGTCCCCATCTTCGCCCAGTTCCCCGCGCCGCCCGCGGATACCCAGCAGGTGGACTTCCAGATCCCGACCTTCGCCCCCGCTCCCCTCGAGATCTCCAGGTGAGCGGTGCCATGACCACAACACCCCGCCCCTGCAAGGCCGCTGCCCTCGTCTTCAGCGCACTCGCGGCGGCCACCCTCACGCTCACGTTCGCTCCGTACGCCCAGGGAGACGAGCCCCCCGGCACAGCCGAGTCCGCGGCACCACCGGTGAAAGTGGACGCCCATGACCCCGATCTCAAGATGGTCAACGGAGCCACGCTCGCGGCATCCAAGGTGCTCGACATCAAATCCGTCGTCGAGACCCAGGGCGGTGAGGAGCGGCGGGAGGACACCAACCAGAGCGTGAAGTTCGCGCTCCAGGCCGAAGTGCTCTTCGGCAAGGACAGTGCGAAGCTGAGCGACGAGGCCAACTCCCGTATCGACCAGATCGCGGACGAGATCAAGAAGCAGAACGCGCAGAATGTCCGTGTCTTCGGCTTCACCGACAATCTCGGTTCCGCGGCCCATGGCGATGAGCTGTCCAAGAAGCGTGCCGACGCGGTGCAGAAGGTTCTGGCCGAGCTCCTGGGTGCCGACGTCAGCTTCGAGATCCGGGGCTACGGCGAGCAGTACCCGATCGCCGACAATGACGACGAGAGCGGTCGTAAGAAGAACCGCCGCGTCGAGGTCAGCTTCCCCCGAGCGGAGCAGTGAGCGGCACCGGCATCACCGCACCGTGCCCGTGCGCGAGCGGCCGGTCGGTGGCCTTCCCCGGACCGGCCTTCCTCCTGCCCCCACGCGCCGGAGGACAGCACACGCGTCCGTTCGCGGACCCAGCCGTATCGCCGTGGGATACGAGCGGCACGTCGGTTCCCGCACGGCAATCTCCCTCGGCTATGCGCTGTAGGGAGTGCTCGTCGACTCCGTACAGCTCCACGCCGTTGCCCGGTCGCCTGGGCGCCTGCCCCGGCGATTCCTCGCGTGCGCAATCCTGCGGCCGCCGACGGGGTCGTGCCGGGGCCCCTGGGCCCAGGAGGCGCAGCGCGGCAGTCCGTATGGTCGGGGCGTGCAGATGTTGCTGACCGTTCTCGCCGCCGGATACGGCGCGCTTGCCGGGCTGCTGGTGCCGCGGGTCGTCCACCGCCTGGCCGTCGAGCCCGAGGAAGAGTGGCGCACCGTATGCCCTGAAGGGCACCCGCTCAGCGGACCGGCGCGCGGCTGGATCGGTCTCGCGCGCTGTACGACGCCCGTCGGCACCGCGTCGGCCGCGCCCCCGGTGGGGTTATGGTTCGCGCAGCCTCCTGTCGGTGCCCCGGAGTCCGCGGTTCACTGGTACGGGCCGATGGGTGTGGCCGCTCCCGCCGTCACCGCCGCGGTGTGCGCGGCACTCGCCGCCGCCGTGGGAGTCAGGCCGGAACTCGCCGTGTGGCTGCTGCTCACACCCGTGGCGGTGGTCCTCGCGCTGGTCGATGGCGCCGTACAGCGCCTGCCGGATGTGCTGACGCTTCCACTCGCCGCCGCGGCCGCCGTCCTGCTGGGGCTCGCCGCTGTGCTCCCGGGCCATGCGGGCTCCTGGCCGCGGGCGCTGCTGGGCGGTCTCGCCCTCGCCGCCTGCTACGCCGTGCTGTTCCTCATGCACCCGAACGGGATGGGCTTCGGCGACGTCAAGCTGGCGCTCGGCCTGGGGACCGCCCTCGGCTGGTACGGCTGGACTGTCCTCTTCTCCGGTGCCTTCGCCGGATTCCTCTTCGGATCGCTGTACGGAGTCGGCCTGCTGCTGCTGGGGCGCGCGGGCCGTAAGTCGGCCCTGCCGTTCGGCCCGTTCATGATTCTCGGGGCCTTTCTGGGCCTGCTGCTGGGCGGGGCCGGTACCTCCTGACCGCTGTCCGCGCCTGCGGAAGCGGTCGTACGCGCGTCAGAGTTTGCGGCGGAGACAGCCACCGAGGGTTCCCCACCGCGTCATCTCGCCTGCGATATCTCGAACCACACCACCTTGCCCCCCGAACCGAACGTCCGCTCCGCCATGGCGTAGCGCCCCCAGTTGTCCGCGCACAGCCGCACGAGCAGCAGCCCCCGCCCCTGTTCGCTGTCCGGCTCCACGGCCATCGGCGAGGGCAGGTTCGGGTCCGTGTCCCAGACGCTGACGCGGAGGGTGTCGTCCGTCCACTTGAGGCGTACGGACGCGGGACCCGTCGAGTAGCGGTAGGCGTTCGTCGCCAGCTCCGAGGTCAGCAGCTCCGCCGTGTCGGCGAGGTCGCCCAGCCCGTGCCGGCCCAGAACCATACGGACGGTGGACCGCACAATGGCCGGTCCGAGGGGGTCGTGGGGTACCTGCAGGCTGTACTGCCACGACTCGGGCGGCTCGGGGAGAGGCCCGCAGTCGGAGGCCGGAGCGATGACGGTCATATGGGACTCCTGTTCAGGAGGCGAATTTGTACACCTGCGAAGGGCGGACGACAGTCAATGTCGGCCGGGTCGAGGCGTGACCCCGCATGCCGCCCCCGCTGTGGACGGGAGACGAGTCCGGGCCCGTGGAGCGCCGTTCACCCAGCTGGGGCGCGTTGTACGGTGGCCGGGACCAGGGGGCGGAGCTCAACCGCGGGGCGCGGGCGGGCCGGTGGAGATGGCTGGTGAACACGTGTCCCTGGACGCTCCGACCATCACCCTCGGATATCAGAGGGTCACAGCGAGCGATGTCTCACCTGTAATGGAGTCAGCCGACGGGGGAGTCGGAAGACGGCGCGGTCGCCAGGCGACCGGGGCTCACGGGGGTGTCCGCTGTGCGCACCACAAAGATTGTTTCCGCGACGCTGCTGATGGCATGCGTGGCAACGGCCACGGCCGGCTGTGCCGACCACACGGCCGGCGGCTCCGAACGGCAGCCGCCGCGGATTCCGCAGTCCGCCCGGGCTCAGGACGACATGCTGAGCAGCGCCGAAGCCCTCCTGGTCCGGCGCTGCCTGGCCGAGAAGGGCCTGACGCTCCCGCAGTCCGGCACGCAGTCCGGATCACGGGCGGAGGCACGGGCCGGTGCGCAGACGGGGAGGAAGGCGGAGACCCGGGCACAGTCCGGAAACCGGCCCGGCTCCGCGCGCCGGTCCGGGCAGGGCGCGGAAGCGCCTCAACGGGAGTTCCCGTACGGCATCGACGACCCCGACTGGGCCTCCCGGCACGGCTTCGGCACCGACTCGGACACAGGGCAGAACCGGCCCGTCGAGACCACCCGTACCGCCCCCTCCCGTAAGGCCCTCCGGGAGGAAGCCGCGCGCCGGCAGGCGTTGGCCGATGCCATGTTCGGTACGGGCAGGCGCGAGCTGTCCGCCCGCACTGCCACCGGCCATGTCGTCAAGGCCAATAGCGACGGCTGTCTCGCCGCCGCACAGCGCACGCTCTACGGCGACCAGGAGCGCTGGTTCCGTGCGGAGGTGGCGGTGAACAATCTCGGTGCCGAGACACACCAACGGGTCACCGCCGACAGCGAGTTCCGCGCGGTACTCGCCCGCTGGTCGGACTGCGTGGCGCCGGTCGAGCCCGCCGAGGACCCGGGGGAGCTGCGGCGCACCTGGCAGCGGCGTGCCCGCGAGCTCGCACCCGAGGCGGCCGAACGCCTCCAGCGCCGGTTCGCCACCGCCGAGGCCCGCTGTGTGGTGGCCACCGGACTTGCCCGTACGGGTGTGCGGCTGGAACGGCGGCATACGGCCGAGGTCCGCGCCGAGCACGCCGCGCGGCTCGCCGACCACCGGCGGATGCGTGAGCGCGGTCTGCGGATCGCCGCAGGCGACGCCGCCTGACCCGTCTCCTCCCGAACTCCCCCGGCCGCGACCGGCCGAGGGGCCCACCGAGTGCGGCCGAGTGCGTTCACGTATGGCCGTACTCATCACCTCAACCATCACATACCGAAAGTGAAGGGACATTCCTCATGCGCAAGACACTGATCACCGGTGCCGTACTGCTCGTGGCCGCCGGCGGGGCCCTGGCCGCCGTCCCGGCAACGGCGCAGGCCGCCGCGCCCTGCTCGTCCGGCAGCTTCTGTGCCTACACCGACGCCAACTTCGGCGGCCAGGCGGTGGGCTGGACGGGCGACGACGGCTGGTGGGAGGGCAACATCGCCGACCAGGACAGTTCATGGGCCAACCACGGGATCTCCGGACCCGGCGTCAAGGACCACGTGAAGGTGTACGCGAGCGCCTGGCAGGGCGGGGGCGTGACGATCTGCCTCACCCCCGGGCAGGAGGTGGGCTACAACGCCACCGCCAACGACCGTGGTGACTCCCACACCTGGACCAGCAGCTGCTGAGTCCGTCATCGAGAGACCGGCCGGCACCAGGGCATTCCGCCCTGGTGCCGGCCACCGCGTCGAGGAGTTCCTGGCGGAGCGGAGGAAGGGCGCGGGGAACGAGGCGGGGGAGCGGAAGCGTTGACGAGGGCGCACACCACCTCACCCGATCCGGCAGCTGCCCCCGTACCTCACCCGATCTCCACCACCGAACCGGCCCGAAGTCCCCAGTCGGCCATCGCTCCGGCCTCCGCTTCGAGCACATGGCGCGAACGGAGACGCGGCAGCCCGAGGCGGCCGGGCTTCATGGTGCGTACGGCGATGACCCGCAGACCGCGGTCGAGATAGGCGACATCGATGGTGAACCGCATCCGGAAGGTGTGGATGCTCCCGGCCGGAGTGAGCAGGAGGGCACCCTCGATCCCGTCGCGGCCCAGCAGCCCCCGGGTACGGGCGCGGTAGGAAGCGGCGATCTCCAGGGGGATGGCCGCGCCGGGGACGGCGGAGCCCCGCGCGGCGGGGGCTCCGGGGCCGACGGCCGTGCCCCGACCGCTGCCGGGACCCGCTATCCGTAAGGTCGTGCTGCCGTCCTGCCAGCGGCCCATGGGTCTCCCTGCACGGTCGGCCGGGAGGCGTGCGGATGCCCCCCGGATTCCGCCAAGCGTTCTACCAGAGATATGCCGAGTCCCGAGGCGCCATGACGCGTGCTGCAAAGAAGCAGCATCACGCAGACCCCCGAGGCCGGTGAGATACGCGGGGCGGAAGCCGGACCTCCATATCCGGGCCTCTCAGGAAGGCGCCTCATGAATGCGTGATCCCTGGTCCGGGACGGCGGCTGGGCGTTCCATGTCCCGTACGGGCTTCCGGACGGGGCGCAGCCGTACGGGCGTCAGCGCGCAGCGCGCCGTCACTCTCGCCGATGCACGAAACACCCCCCACGAGCCGCTATGGTGGGATCCCCCCCTCGGGCCGGTCCGTATCCCCCCCACGGACCGGCCCGCTTTCTGTCGGCAGGCTGCTCGCCGGGTGATGCCGGAAGCCCAGCCGTTCCTTGCTTCCACACGATCCGCCGTCGGTAGACTTCCTGCGCTTGATCACGTCGAAGGGGGAGTCGATGGCAACCGGGGGATGGGGACCGCAGAACGGTCCGGGTCACAGCGGTCCGTGGGTTCCGCCCCCGCAGAATCCCGGTCCGTACGTCGGCCCCCCGCAGAACCCCGCTCCGTACGTCGGCCCCCCGCAGCCGCCGCACCCGCACCCGCACCCGTATCCCGGCCCGTACGTCCCGCCGCAGTCAGGTCGACGGCGCGTCGGTTGTCTCGGCTTCCTCTTCCGGCCGATGTGGAGCACGGCCCGGACCCGCGCCGACGCGATCTTCAACACTCCGGGGCCCGGGCGTATCGAGGACCCCGTCATCACCCGGGTCCAGCTGGCGCGCGCGATCATCGGCGCGATGGCGAGCCTTCTGCTGATCTACACCTACGGCGCCGACGGCGGCTGGAGCACGGTGGTAGACGACGGCGCGTTCAAGCTGTTCGTCGCGCCGTGGCTGCTCATCTTCACCGGTCCCGTCGTCATCGCCGGGTTCATCCGCTACGCACCGCCCGAGCACCGCCCCACGTTGCGCTCCCGGCTGCGCGCGCCGCTCAAGGCAGTGGGGTGGTACCTGGGTGCGCTGGCGCTGTTCGCCCTCTGCGGGGTGCTGATCGCGAAGTCGGGGTCGGCCGGAGGCGCGGGCACGAGCCTCATCACGTCGGTCGTTGTCCTCGCCCTGGCCCTGCCGACGCTCTGGCTGGGGATCTTCCTGCTCTTCGCCTCCGGCAAGGCCGCCCGGTATGCCTTCAACACCGCCGATGTCCACGCCACGCTGCCCGCGCTCCTCACCGTCGTCCTCGTCTGGGAGCTGATGCTCGTCAGCCTCCTCGCGAACGGACTGCCGCACGGGCCGCCCGCGGCCCAGCTGGCCGCCGTTCTGGGCGGACCGTTGTCGGTGACGGGTGTCGCGCTCTGGGAGCTGCGCAGGCTCCGGGAGCACTACGGCGTACGGGTCCGCCCCTGACACGGCTGCGGGTACGGCGCCGACAGGCTCCGCGTACGCCCCGCCTGGCCACCGGCCCCGGTACGCCCCGGACCGGCCCCGGGCACGCCATGGAACAACGGGGGGACACCGCCCATGACCCGACCGGGGCGGTCCTTCGCCGAACAGAGTGTCTCCGCGGCCCTCGAAGGGGCGCCGGGTACAGGACCGGGACCACGTCCCCTGCCATCGGGTGAACCGACGCCGCACGAGCGCCTGGAAGAGCTGAGCGGGATCAAGGAGTCGGCCCGTCAGGGCCCCGATCCCGCCGCGGCCGGGCGCAGGCACACCAAGGGCGCGTTCACCGACGGCCCCGGCGAGCCGGTGCCCTGGCAAGCCCCGTGCCCTGGCGAGCCCGGCCGGACCCGCCGGCGCGGCGGGCCCGCTGTCAACCCCTGCGCGCCCAGATGTTCACGCCCTCCGTCGACTGGGCGAAGGAGTCGATCTCCTTCAGCTCCTCCATCGACAGCGGCGGAGCGCCCAGCGCGGCAACGTTCGCCTCCAGCTGCCCCACACTCGACGCGCCGATCAGCGCCGACGTCATCCGGTCGTCGCGCAGCACCCAGTTCAGCGCCATCTGCGCCAGGGACTGACCGCGTCGCCGTGCGATCTCGTCGAGCCCCCGCAGCCGTCGTACGACGTCCTCCGTCAACAGCCCGGGATCCAGCGACTTGCCCTGCGAGGCCCGCGAACCCTCCGGAATGCCCTCGAGGTATTTGTCCGTCAGCAGTCCCTGGGCGAGCGGCGCGAAGGAGATGCATCCCATGCCCTCCGCCTCCAGGGTGTCCAGCAGCCCGTCGTCCTCGGTCCAGCGGTTGATCATGGAGTACGAGGGCTGGTGGATCAGCGGCCGGACCCCCATGCCCCGCAGCAGCCGGGCCGCTTCCCGGGTCTGCTCGGCGTTGTAGGAGGAGACGCCGACGTACAGCGCCTTGCCCTGCTGGACCGCGGACGCCAGCGCGCCCATCGTCTCCTCCAGTGGGGTGCCCGGATCGAACCGGTGCGAGTAGAAGATGTCGACATGGTCGACACCCATGCGCTGGAGCGAGGCGTCGAGCGAGGAGAGCAGGTACTTCCGGGAGCCCCACTCGCCGTACGGACCCGGGTGCATGAGATACCCGGCCTTGGTGGAAAGAACCAATTCATCCCGGTACGCCCGGAAATCCTGGGCGAAGAGCTTGCCGAAGTTGAGCTCGGCGGAGCCCGGCGGCGGACCATAGTTGTTCGCCAGATCGAAGTGCGTCACACCCAGGTCGAAGGCGCGGCGCAGAATGGCGCGCTGCGACTCCAGGGCGCGGTCGTCGCCGAAGTTGTGCCACAGCCCGAGGGAGACGGCGGGCAGCTTGAGGCCGCTGCGGCCCGTACGCCGGTACTCCATGGAGTCATAGCGCTCCTCGGCGGCGCGGTAAGGAGAGGTGTCTGTCACACCTTCTCCCTATCACGGCCCCTCATCCCCCGGGTTGGTCGCCGAGGGGGGCCGCGCAGTACGCTGCATACTTCGGGGCTGCCATGCACGGAGGGGCTGGAGAAGGCGAATGCTGCGTAAATTCGGGGGCCGCCCCCCGTATCCCCGGGTAGTACGCGACCTGGTCTACAAGCTCTACGCCCGCCGGGTGGAAGGCCGCCTCGACCACGATCAGGTGCCCAAGCACATCGGTGTCATCCTCGACGGGAACCGGCGCTGGGCGAAGGCCTCCGGCGGCACGACCGAGCAGGGTCACCAGGCCGGGGCCGAGAAGATCCAGGAGCTGCTGAGCTGGTGCGCCGAGACGGACGTCGAGGTGGTCACCCTGTGGCTGCTGTCGACGGACAATCTCGACCGGCCGGAGGACGAGCTCGTCCCGCTGCTCGGCATCATCGAGGACGCGGTCCGCGACCTGGCGGCGGACGGTCGCTGGCGGGTGAATCACGTGGGGACGCTGGATCTGCTGCCGTCCCGCACGCAGTCCGTGCTGAAGGAGGCCGAGCAGGCCACCGTGGGCAACGCCGGGATCGTGGTGAACGTGGCGGTGGGCTACGGAGGCCGCCAGGAGATCGCGGACGCGGTGCGGTCGCTGCTCCTCGAACAGGCCGGGCGCGGCACGTCGATCGAGAAACTCGCGGAGATTCTCGATGTGGAGCACATCGCCGAGCACCTGTACACGCGGGGCCAGCCCGACCCGGACCTGGTGATCCGTACGAGCGGGGAGCAGCGGCTGTCGGGCTTCATGCTCTGGCAGAGCGCCCACTCCGAGTACTACTTCTG